>NZ_DLJI01000053.1:107694-244105 GCF_002484185.1 Empedobacter sp. UBA7620
AATTTGTGATAATGTGTAATTGATATTTTGGTTTCAAATAATCCAACAATTCCATCGCACCATCTACCACTTCATTATAATTGGTAATCGTTTCCATGTATTCTTCTTCAAAAATCTTTGCCAAAGCATCATTATCAATTCCAAGATTATCAAAAGCTTCTTTGAAACGACGTGCACGTAATTCTTCTTTTGTAATTTTTTTGTCACGAATCAAAGCCCAAAGACCTTCGTTGCTATCGTGATAAAATGGATGAAATTCCTCGAATGTAAAACCATATCTATTTTCTACATCATACTTTTTGTAAAGCTCATCTAGCGCGAATTTTGCATTTTTTCTGAAATCCCAAAGTGTGTTATCAAGATCGAAAAAAACGTGTTTTATTGTGTTCATAAATGCAAAGCTAAGGATTTTATGTAGATTTGCTGATGAAGAAAATATCAATTGAAAGCGAAGTTAGAAAAATTTAAAACGAAGAATGCCAAAGGTGTTTTGTCTTTGTTGGCAGGGAACACGATTGCGCAAGTGATTATGTTTATTGGCGGAATTATTTTGGCTCGAATTTATGGTCCAGAAGCGTCGGGAACTTACAATGCTTTTTCAGCTTTTGTGGCGATTCTAGCTATTTTGACAACGTTTCGTTTAGAGAATATTTTCGTGATTTCGAAATCATCAAAAGCGATTCGAAATTTGTTCACAACTTTATTATTAGTGAGTAGCATTGTAACGATTTTATTCTTTTTGGGCTATGCAGTTTTAGAAGGAATTTTCACATTCAAAACGTCTTTATTTATTGTTTTCTTAAGTTGTATTGCAGGATTATTTACAGCTTGGAATAATGTTCAAAATACATTGTTTACGAAGTATAAATTATTCAAAAGTATTTCGACTGGATTTGTGATTAATGCACTGTTTTCGGTTTTTTTTCAATTCATTTTTTATTGGATGGGCTACAAAGAAACAGGATTGATTTATGGAACAATTTTCGGAACAGTTTTGTCTTGTGCATATTATTTTTCAATTACAAAAGGACGATTTTCTTCTATTGATTTTGGTTTGGCTAAACGAACAATTTCTAAGAACAAAGAAATCATAAAATATACATTACCCTCAGAATCGTTGAATGCGATTGCAAACAATTTGCTCCCCATTATGATTGCGATTTATTTTATGAAAGAAGATGTAGCTTTTGTAGGAAATTCTGCTAAAGTTTTGGTTGTTCCTTTGACATTACTTTCCAATTCGATGTCGAAAGTTTTCTTTCAGAAATCTGCTGCAATGATTGATCATCGTTCGCATCAATTATATGATTTATCGAAAAAAGTGGTGCTGTATAACGTTGGAGCAATTGCTGTTTTTCTTTTGTTGATGAATTGTATCGGAATTTTTATTCTCGAGTGGATGCTTGGACCAGAATGGCGAGGTTTACATATTATGACGTGGATTCTTTCTTTCTGGATTTTGTGTCGTTCTGCAATGAATCCTATTCAGCAAATTGTCGTGGTTATCAAGAAAAATCATTACGCACTATACTTCAATATTTATTTAGTTTTCGTTACATTGATTACTTGTGTGATTGGCGGACTAAATAAAAATATACTTTTGACGTTATCCCTATATTCTTTCTTTGCGGGAATGGGCTATTTAGTTCAACTTTACTTTGTAATGAAAGAGCTGAAACGTTATAAAAAGTCAGGTGAATAATTCGAGAAAAAATATTTTAGCTTTAGCATCTTGGTATCCGAGTAGAATTTTTTTAGATAATGGAGATTTTATTCAGCGCCATTTACGTTCTATCTCTACTTTAAATAATGTGACGCTTGTTCATGCAGTAAAAGATGAAAATTTAAAATCTAATTTTGAAATAGATGATTCTATCAATCAAAATGTAAGAGAAATAATTGTTTATTTTAAACCATCTTTTTTTCGCCCGTTTAATTTAATCAAACAATTTATAGCTTTTCTAAAAGGAGTTTCTTTGGTTAATAATTTTGATATAATTCATCTCAATGTTATTTATCCAGCTGGTTTAGTTGCTTTATTTTTGAAAAGTAAATACAAAAAACCAATAGTTTTAACAGAGCATTGGACAGGGTTTTCTCCAGAACGTTTTATTTCATTTTCATTTTACAAGAAGTTCTTAATTAAGAAAATACTTAGAAAAGTAGATTTTTTAACGCCTGTTTCGAATGATTTAGCACAAAAAATACTTGAAATTTATCCTATAACAAATGTAAAAATTATTCCAAATGTTGTGGATGTAGAATTGTTTTCAGTAAAAGAAGAATGTAAAGTTGAAAAAATAATATTTTTACATCTTTCGCATTTAGGAAACGAGCATAAAAATGTTTTGGGAATGTTGAATGTTGCTAAAAAGTTAGTTGATAATGGTTATAATTTTGAATTTCAGATTGGAGGAAATGGAGATTTAACTTTGATTAATAATTTTATTGTAGAAAATAATTTACATGATTTTGTAAAATCTTTTGGGCGATTACAACATTTTGAAGTGAATCAAAAGATGAAGAACGCAAATTGTTTTGTACTTTTTAGTCACTACGAAAATCAACCTTGTGTTCAAATAGAAGCTTTTGCTTCAGGAATTCCTGTTATCGCAAGCGATGTAGGCGGAATTAAAGAATTTATGCCAAATAATTTTGGATTTATTGTGAATAAAAATGATGAATTAGCACTTTATAAAGCAATGGTTGAGGTGATAGAAGGTTATGAATTTGCAACGTCAAATGAATTAAATACGTATGCTTTGAATAATTTTTCTAAGGAAGAAATTGCTTACCAATTTGATGAAGTTTATGTGAAAATTTTACAATGAAAGATTTAATCAAATTCATACAATCTTTTTTACAAAACAATGGTTTTTACGTTTTTTTATCTTTTGTGGTAGAAAAATTAGTGATGCTGATTAATACCATTTTCATTGTAAAAATGATTCCGCAAGATGAATTTGGTCGTATAACACTTATCGCATCTATTATTGGGTTTGTTGCGCCATGGAATGGATTAGGTTCATTACAGGTTTTGATGAAGTTTGGTGCTGGCGAAGAAAATGAACAAACACGTAAAGACCTAAGTCGAAAATTATTTAGAAATGGCGTTATTAATCAGCTTATTTTATGTAGTATTTTTATTGTAATTGCTAATTTTTATGCCATAAAGTTTGATCATTTATTATGGATTATTCTCTTGTTTTCTGTTCGTCTTTTCGGGATGTTTTTTCAGTCTCATCTTACAATCGATTATCGAATAAATGGTTTCAATAAGAAGTTTGCTTCATTAAATATGTTGATTAATTGTTTGGGATTGATTTTTACATTTTTCTTAACCATCAATTTTGGAGCAATTGGTTATATGACTTCGTTGGCGATTACACCTTTTATTAGTTTATTTTTCTATTCTAAAACAATTTTACAACAATCAATAAATGATTTAAGTGAAATGAATTGGAAAATGATGTGGAAATATGGAAGAATGGAATCTTTGGCTTATTTCGCTTCAGAGTTATTGTTTTCGATTGATATTGCAATGATTGCGATTTTTATGACAGATAAAGATATTGCTTTGTATAAAGTTGCGATTCTTCTGCCTATGAATTTATTATTTATTCCGACTATATTATTTCAAACCGATTTTCCTCGAATTATTAAAAATAGTCAGAACAAGGATTTTCTAAAATTTTATATAAAAAATTATTATAAGCTATTCATTCTTATAGGAATTAGTATTCTTTTAGGAAGTTATTTTCTTAGAGATTTTATAATCGAGTTATTTTTCAATAAAAGTTATTTAGCTGGTGATACAGTTTTTTTTATTGCAACAATAGCAGTTGTTTTAGCAATGTTGTTTAGAGTTCTTTTTCTTAATTTATTTAGTGCAGTTGGTTTGTTTACATATAGTGTACGAGTTTCAATTGTTTCAATTATCACACTTATTATTGCAGATTCTATACTTATTCCTTTTTATCAACTAAATGGAGCAGCTTTCGGTTTTTTAATTATGTATATAGTTTCTGGATTATATGCTACTTTTATATTTAGAAATTATTTAAAAAAATTATAATTTTTTTATTTCTTCTTTTGTCATTGTTTTAGATTTAAGATCAATTAATTTTTGACCTGTTTCTTTCATCCATTCAATATCTTCATTTGTTTCTTCATTATTTAGAATAACTTCCAAAATACCTTTGTTGTTATTCATCCAAGGAAGCAAATAATAATTTAGTCCGTCTTTGTATGCTTTTTGTTGATGAAATTCTTTCCCTTTTGTTGTTTGCATAGCAAGTTGTTTGGCCGAATAATAATAAAGCGGTGTTGAGAAAATAAGGATAGAAATTAATGAAGTGTACTTCGGAAATTTTGTAATGAAATTGTTTAAACCAATACTTAAAATAATCAAATAAGCTAAATTAAAATTTAAGAAAAAGACATAATTATCGCTAACAGCATAAATAGTAGCAAAACAAAAAACAGGTAAACCAAAAATTATAAATAATATAACCTAATGCTTTCATTAAATCTTTTGAATAGCTTACTAAATCTTTCTTCAAAGAATCAGACACCCATGATTTTTCTGAAGATGATAAAACATTTTTCAGAGATTCGTTATTAATAATTGGATAAATATAGAGCAATGCCAAAAATAGAAAAGGAATGAAAAAATAGCTAAAAATCAATCTATTTTTAATATTATTTCTAAAAGCCAAGTAGCATAAATAAAAATAAGAAGGAATTAATAGAACGCCTTGTACATGAGAAAATAAGCTAATTCCAAGCATTATTCCTGCAAATAAAAGCGTTTTAGATTGTTTATTTTGAACAAATTTTATCGCAAATAAAACGTAAAGTGAAATCCAAATTAAACAAAAAGTGTAAACTTCTATATTTTCGGTATTTTTCCAAAAAGTAAAACTAAATCCAAACGCAACTGTACCTAAAAGAGAAATCCAAAGTTTTTTATTTAAGAGTTGAAGAATAGAAAATAAAATATTCAAAACTATTACAGCAGAAATAATATTTACCCAACGTCCAATCTCAATGGTATCTATAAAAGGAAATAATTTGTGAATTAGAATATTGAAGTTGAAATACAAAAAATGAGTTAATGAGTAGGTTTCAAACGTAAATTGATTTGCTTCAATATCCAAAATTTTTCCAGCAGAATCACCAAAAGTTATTTTACTAAAACTTCCTAAACGATAAATGATTAAGAAAAATAAGGTAATAAATAAATGATAAAATTTTTTCACTCTTTTTGTATTAATGAGATACAATATGCTTTTGTAGTAACTTTTGAATATAAAATTTATAACGATTTTTTTTGATAAAAATTGCAGGATCAGTAATACAATTATCCATCGGAAGTCGCTGAATATTTGTTGAAATCTCATCGTTTTTTATTCCTGCCGTACCAAATGTAAAATCGGATTTTATAGTATTAAAAAAGTTTATAGAAACTCCATCATCTGTAAAAGGAAAAGAAAAAACTCGATAATCCAAATTAAACTTTTGTTGGATAAAATCTAAACTTTCATTTGTCTCTATAAGTTGTTGTTCAAAAGAAATATCGCGATAATAAGGATGATTCATTGAATGTGCGCCAATTGTAAAGCCTTGATGAATTAATGCTTTAATTTCATTTTCATTCAAATAAATTTCAACATCATTTAGTTTTATTTCTTGTTTTAAAATTAATGAATTAATTTTTTTAAGATCATGAATAGAATAATTTAAAAGTTCTTTTTTAAGGTTATTGTCTGTAATGTTTTCTAAAATGAAAGCAACTTTATACCGATAAAAAACTTCTTGATTGTCAATAAAATTTGGATTGATAAAAAAAGTTGCATCTAAATTTCGTTCTTTTAATATTGGAGCAATTATAGAGTAACATTGTTTCAAACCATCATCAAAACTAAGATGAAAGTAATTTTCTTGAGGAATAGAACCATTTTTTTCGTATAAATCAATTAATTCAATCATAGAAATATTGACATAATTTTTCTGAAAAAAATCTAATTCACGTTGAAATTGATCAATAGATTTTAATGGATATAATTGATCGATATGAATTAATCTTTTATCTGAAACTGTATGGTAAAAAGGAAATATATTTTTTTTGAATAAATTTAATATCATAAAATAGCAGTCTTAACGTTTGTAAGTAATGAATGCAATTAAAACATTTTATAAAAAAATATTTTCCGAAAAGATAAGAATTAATAATAGAAAAAATTTAAAGAAATTGAATGGATTATTTCTGAAAGGAAATAATTTTTATTGTAATTGTTGCGAACAATCTTTTTCTAAGTTTTTGGATAAATCAAACGGTATAGATAACCGAGAAAATGCTGAATGTCCAAATTGTGGTTCATTAGAAAGGACAAGAGTTTTGTTAGAGTTTATAAAAAATGAAACAGATTTATTGGTTAAACCGAATAAATTATTGCATATTGCTCCAGAAGACGCATTGAAAAATATTTTTAAACAGACCGATAATTTACGTTATATCAATGCTGATATTAACATTAATCTTGCTGATGAAGAAATGGATATTACTTCAATAAATTATCCTGATAAAACATTTGATTATATAATTTGTTGTCATGTTTTAGGGCATATTCCAAACGAAAAAAAGGCAATTGATGAATTGTTTCGCGTTCTAAAAAAAGGAGGAAAAGCTTTGATTCAAACTCCTATTCATCCAATAAATAATACGTTTGAAAATGCTGAATTTAAGACAGAAGAAGAACGATTAAAAAATTATGGCGAAAAAGATTTATTGAGATTGCATGGACAGGACTTTCAAGAAAGATTAAAACGTGAAAATATAATTGTCGAAAAAATAGATTATCGAAATAAAATTGATCATAATTTAGCAAAGAAACTTTCTGTTGGAAATGGCTATCGTGAATTAATTTTTCTTTGTCAAAAAGTCTAAATTAGAATAGTTTGTATAATGATTTTTTATAGCACCAAAACCTTGCATAAATTTAGCTATAGAAGGAATCATAGAACCTTCGAAATCAAGTGTTAATTCTGAATTAGAAAAGTTTTTGATAATGTAATCTATTATGTAAGCTGATCCAAAATTACTTTTTGAATTCTTATTTCTTGCAAAAGCAAAATTATAAACTCGATTTTTAGAAATCATGATTAGTTGACAACCAATTAAATTTTCTTCTTGATCAAAAATTTCATAAATATTAATAATTTTTTGATTAAATAAACTTTGAATTTTTTCTTGCGAATAGTTTATTAAATTATTTGCGATCAAATATTCATAAGATGAATTTATTTTGAAAAATCGATTTAATTGAGTAACTTTTTCAATGTTATAATTGGATTTTTCTACTTTACGAATTTCATTTTTTCTATTTCTACTGTAATTTGAAAATAAAATTTCATAATCTTGATTCAAATCTAAAATATAATTAACCTTTTTCTGTCCCTTCGGTTCAAACATCTCTGTATTTTCCTCATTAAAAGCATAAGCTCTCACTAAATTTCGATGTAGTTTTTTCTCAAAAAGTTGAAAAGTTTCTTTTGAGAAATTTTCTTGATGAAAAACTCCTAATTGTTGACAATAAATTGGTTGTGTAATAAATTTTATACCAATTTTTTTTGTATATGGCAAAGGCATTATGGCTTCATAATCGTTCAAAACATAACAATCCCAATTGTTTTCAACTAAAGCATCCAAATAAAAAACTTCGGCATAAATGCGGTAATTCACCGATTTGTTGAGACATTCGGTATATTTATTAACATCTAATTTTTTTCGAGAAACTCTTTTTATCATTTAAAAATACTTTCGTAAACTTTTCGCCATTCAGTCCAATCTTCGTTCAAGTTTGATTGGTGGAATAATGTTATAAACGTTCCGTTTGTGGCTTTAATTGTTTGTTTCAATCGTTTTATTTCCTCTAAAGCTTGTTGCGGTGTTAATTTTAAATAATTTTTCAATGTAACATCCATTGCGACAAAAGGATATATTTTTAACAATGTTTGTTGATTTCTTGATAAGTCAAACCATTTGAATGGAGTAGATGTTCCAGCTCTAAAGCCTAATTGATGTGGGAATCCCATGGTGTAATCTTCCAAAATTTCATTTATTAACAATTGTTGATAAGTGTAAGGGAAATTCAATTTAATGAAATGTTGACGTGATTTTTTTATCGGTTGATTGCTAATTTTTTCTAATCGATTAATTTCAATTGTTAATTTATTTTCATCAAAATTAGATTGATAAGAAGGGTGAATTCCAATTTTTGCCCAAGTTGAAATGTTATTTATTAAATTTTTTTGAGCATTATTTTTCCAATGATGATTTTTATCGAAAGTAGAATAATCGCCCAATAACCAAAAGAAAACTGTTTCGATTTGATGTTTTTCAGCTAAAACTTTCAAATAATCAAATGTATCGTAAGGATCTTTTTTTTGCTGATTTAAAATTTTGATTTGATTCTGAAATTCTTTGAAATCACCTTTTAAAATTTTCTTTGAAAGTGAACCAAATTTTATTTTAGGAGAATGATGAAGATATTTCCATGCATAATCTACGTCATGAGTATTAATCTGTTTGAAAACTCTCTGTTTAAAATAAATTTCAGGAAATTTAGACTTTATCTTTTTTTGAATTTCAATACAAATTTCATCTACAATTGGTTTCGAATAATCTAAATCCGAACCTAAAAAACGATTGTGTTTATCAAATTTTTCTGGTTTTGCAATGTATTCTTCATAACGAGAAAGCCAATAAAAACATTTCCCAAATTCGTTTAAAATTGAATAATCAACATTTTCTTGAATGGTAGTTTCCAATAAAATATCATCAACTTTATAATTGATTTCATTTTCTAAAAATTGATTTGAAAAGTTGATTTTTGGTAAAATTGATTGTGAAAACTCATCAAAATCTGTAGTCGTTTTGTAGTCAATTCCAGAAAAATTATGAAAAATAAAATCGAAAATATATTCAATTCGATTCGTAATTTTTTCTGTAAATATGATGATTTCTTGACTCAAAATAATTTTCAATAAAGTTTAAAGATATCAAATTAGGCCATCATCCGCAAATGAATAAAAGTCTTTTTGAGAAACAATAATGTGATCTAAAACTTGAATATCCAAAAGCGTGGCACCTTCTTTAATTTTTCGAGTAATATTTATGTCAGATTGACTTGGAGTGAGGTTTCCAGAGGGATGGTTGTGCGAAAGTATCATTCCAGTTGCCATCAATTCTAAGGCTCGTTTAAAAATTACTCGAATATCGACGGCGGTTTGATTAATTCCCCCTCGCGAAATTTGCTCGGTTTTTATAATTCGATTTCCTTGATTGAGAAACATCACCCAAAATTCTTCGTTTGGTAAATCGCCAATTTGTTGTTGTAAAATGATCGCAGCATCCTTGCTCGAAGTAATTTTGTCACGTTCCAGAACCTCTTGCGAATTTCTTCTTCTTCCAATTTCCATTGCAGTGATTATCGAAATTGCTTTTGCTTCTCCAACTCCTTTGAATTTGCATAAATCTACAATTGAATATTTAGCTAATTCATTCCAATTATTATTAGCAGAGTTTAAGATTCGTTTTGCCAACTCTACAGCGGATTCTTCGCGATTTCCGCTTCCCATAATAATCGCTAACAATTCGGCATCAGAAAGCGACGAACGTCCTTTTAAAGCTAATTTTTCGCGAGGACGATCATCCTCATTCCAGTTTTTTATCGAATTTTTATTCTCTAAGTAATCCGTCATCGTCGCTCGCAATTTTTATATAAGTATAATAAAAACCATCGTGAAATTCGTCGCTAATTCCAAGTGTATTTTGTTTAACCTCAAAACTCTTTCCCATCGATGTATTTCCATTGGTGTAAATCATTGGAACAAGCTCTGTTTTGTGAATACTTTTCCCTTTTGCTATATTATAAGTTACTCGATTTGTTTCCTTACCATTGATAATTGTAATCATCTCAGTAGATGTAAATTCTACAACTGTAACACGATCTGCAGGAGGTAGTTGTTCACGTCCTACGATTCCGCCTGAAAGTTTTACCAATTTCCATCTTCCTATAAGTGTTGGTTCTTGCGTTCTTTCAATTTTATCAATAGAATCATTTGACTTTTTTTCTGTTGTAGCTTTTGTGGATTGACAACTTGATAAAGCAATAAAAATGGTAAATATGATATAAGTGATTTTATTTTTCATGTTAAAAATTTAGATTAAATATAATAAAAAAAGCTCGAACAAATTTGTTCGAGCTTGATATTTAATAAAATAGATTTTTTATTTATTGACTTTTGCCCAAGTATCTTTAAGCGTAACAGTTCTATTGAAAATTAATTTTTCTGTAGAAGAATCACGGTCTAAAGCAAAATATCCAATGCGTTGAAATTGGAATTTATCCTCGACTTTAGCTTCTTTCAAAGCAGGCTCAGCAAAACCTTCTTTTACAGTTAAAGAATTTGGATTGACAAATTGTAAAAAGTCAACATCTTTCTCTGCATCTGGCGATTCAACTGTAAATAAACGATCATATTCGCGCACTTCGATTGGAATATTCTCTGTTGCAGAAACCCAATGTAATGTACCTTTTACTTTACGTTTAGAAGCTTCAGTTCCGCTTCCAGACTTTGTTTCAGGATCGTAAGTTGCATAAATTGTTGTGATATTCCCTTCAGCATCTTTTTCTACTCTTTCAGCTTTAATGAAATATGCACCTTTCAAACGAACTTCATTTCCTAAAGATAAACGGAAGAATTTTTTAGGCGCTTCTTCCATAAAATCTTCACGTTCAATATAGATTTCACGAGTAAAAGGAACGATACGAGTTCCAGCAGTTTCATCTTCTGGGTTATTCTCAATTTCTAATTCCTCCACTTGCCCTTCAGGATAATTTTCGATGATAACTTTTACTGGATCAATGACAGCAAAAACACGAGGAGCAATTTTATTTAAATGATCACGAACAGAAAATTCTAATAACGAAATATCTAAAACATTATCACGTTTTGCAACGCCGGCTGTATTCCAGAAATTTTTAATCGATTCTGGCGTATAACCGCGACGACGCAAACCTGAAATTGTAGGCATACGTGGATCATCCCAACCTGTTACAACCCCTTCTTGAACCAATTTCATCAACTTACGTTTACTTGTAATCATGTATGAAACATTACCACGTGCAAATTCGCGTTGTTTTGGTTTTTGAGGTTGATTTGGCAACTCAACATTATTCGCATACCATTCATATAAATCGCGGTGATTTTTGAATTCTAACGAACACAATGAGTGAGAAATTCCTTCGATATAATCAGATTCTCCGTGCGTCCAATCGTACATTGGGTACATTTTCCATGTATCTCCAGTACGGTGATGAGGACGTTTCAAAATACGATACATAACAGGGTCGCGCATGTTCATATTAGGAGAAGTCATGTCAATTTTTGCACGTAAAACATGTGTTCCTTCTTCAAATTCTCCCGATTTCATTCGTTCGAAAAGATCTAAATTTTCTTCAACAGAACGATTTCTATAAGGAGATTCAATTCCAGGTTCAAAAGGTGTTTTACGTTGTTCATTAATTACTTCCGAAGATTGGTCGTCGATGTACGCTTTTCCTTCTTTAATTAATTGAACAGCCCAATCGTAAAGCTGCTGGAAATAATCAGAAGCATAGCGTTCTTCTGCCCACTCGAAACCTAACCATTTCACATCTTCGCGGATAGAATCTACGAATTCTTGCTCTTCTTTGTCAGGATTAGTGTCATCAAAACGTAAGTTTACAGGCGCATTGTAACGCTGTCCTAAACCGAAGTTTAAGCAGATTGCTTTTGCATGCCCGATATGCAAATAACCATTTGGTTCTGGTGGGAAACGAAAACGTAAATTTTCTTTTGGCATCCCGTTGGCTAAATCATCTTCAATGATTTGCTCAATAAAATTCAATGATTTTTTTTCTTCTTCCATTTTTTAATTACGATTGAGTTTGCAAAGGTACGAAATTGACAATAAATATAATGTCGAAAATTTCGGATTTTACAATTAGAAAAATTCAATCAAAAAATAGAAGTAAATAAGTGATTTATAATGGATAAGTTATCCCAAATAAATTTCTAATAATCCGTCAGGAATTTGGATAAGCATTGCTTTTTCTTCGCGATTAACTTCAAGAATCCATTCGTCAATCATCGGAATTAAGATTTCTTTTCCATTCGCATCTACTTCGAAATAAGCTTGCGCTGCAGAATCATTTACAGATTTTATTGTACCAACTTCTGTATTTGTTTGATCATAAATAGTGAAACCAACTATTTCGTGGTAATAAAAATCTGTTCCAGAAAGTTCTGGTAATGATTTTAGAGGTAAATAAAGTTCGCGATTGATTAATTTGTCGACATCTTCGTCTTCAACATCTTCAAACTTTACTAATAATTTTGTGCCTTGATAAGGCTGAGAAGTTTCGAAAAAAAATGGAACCAGTGTACCATCTTGCTCGATGAACACTGCTTCCAAAGTATCGTATAATTCTGGTTCGTCTGTATCCAAGTGAATGATTAAATTACCTTTGAAACCATGTCTCTTTGTAACTTTACCTAAATAGTAGCAATCATTTTTTGTCATTTGGAACGTCTCTGAACTTAAAAATTATTCTTCTGTAGCAACTTCTTCAGTTGTACCTTCTGCTTCTTCAGCAGGAGTTTCTTCAACTTGTGCAGCAGCTTCAGCTTCTTGAGCAGCTTTTACACGAGCTTCATTAACAGCTTTTTCAGCTTCTAATGCAGCAGCTTTAGCAGCAGCAGCACCTGAAGTTAAACCGTCTTTTTTAGCTTGAACTTTTTCACCTTTAGCTTCTAACCAAGCGTCGAAACGTTTGTCAGCTTCTTCTTGAGAAAACGCACCTTTAGCAACACCACCTAATAAGTGTTTTTTCATAAAAGCACCTTTGTAAGATAATAAAGCTTTAGCAGTATTTGTAGGCTCAGCACCAGTTTGTAACCATTTTACAGCAGAATCAACATTTAATTCTACAGTTGCAGGGTTAGTAATTGGGTTGTAAGTACCTAATTTTTCGATGAAACGACCATCACGTTTTGCTCTTGAGTCAGCAACTACGATGTGAAAGAATGGTTTTCCTTTACGACCATGTCTTTGTAATCTAATTCTTGTAGCCATAGTATAACTAATTATTTTGGGAACTCGTCCCGTTTTACAAATTTGAGGTGCAAATATACAATATTTTTGATAAATAATTATTTTAAAAGTGATTATTAAATTAATTCCGAAAAATCAAGTTTTTTGAATCATGATTCTGACGTATTTTTAAACTCAGAAATAAATAAAAAATGAATAAACAAGAAATACTTACTCAGACACAAGCATATATCAAAAAAACGTTTTTAGATGAAGGAACTGGACACGATTATTTTCATATAGAACGTGTGGTAACAAATGCAAAGAAGATTTTAGAGACTGAAAATGCAGATTCTTTTTTGGTTGAATTAGCTGCTTGGACACACGATATTGGTGATTATAAATTACATAATGGAGTTGATAAATCGGAGGAATTAATTAGAGAATTTTTAGAATCAATTTATGTAGGGGAAGAATCAATTCAGAAAGTATTGGAAATAGTTTCGCAAGTTTCATTTAGTAAAGGAAATAAACCAACAACTATCGAGGCGGAGATTGTGCAAGATGCTGATCGTTTAGATGCGATTGGAGCGGTTGGTATTGCACGTTGTTTTGCATATGGCGGAAGTGTTGGTAATATTTTGTATAATCCTTATGATAATTCGAAAGACGCATCGAGTGTGCAACATTTTTATGATAAATTATTTAAATTAAAAGAGTTGATGAATACCAAAACAGCAAAAGAAATCGCTTTAAAACGTCATCAATATATGAAAAATTTTATCGAAGAATTTTATCAAGAAGTAAAATAATATTGTAACTTATTATTCATTTAATTATCCTCAATGCAATTAAAATCTACTCTAATTTATTTGTCATTTTTGTTGATATGCAGCTGTGTTTCTGTAGAGAAATACAATGCACATATTGATAAAGAGATTCCTGCAAATAAATTGAAAAAAGATGTAGATTTTGTTTATAAAAAACTAAAAAGATATCATCCAAAATTAGATTTATACACTTCTCAAGAACAAATTGATTATAAATTTGATAGCCTAAAAAAAACAATTCATCAACCATTGAAACCAAATGATTTTTATGTCAAGTTTTTTCCGATTTTCGAAAGTTTAAAACATGGTCATACAGATATCTATCCGTTATTCAAACGATTAGATAAAAAACGGACAAAGAAGTACAAAGAGTCAAAATCAGCGTTTAGTGATTATAGTTTTTTTTGGCAAAATGATTCAATTTTTTTAGTGGCAGATTACAGTAAAATCAATCCAATTAATCAAGGTTCGGCTTTGTTTTATATAGATAGTGTTTCTACAAAGTATTTATACGATAAATATAAGAAAAGTATATATGGTGATGGTGAAAATCAAACTTTTTCGGATAATGTGTTTAACCGAACTTTTCTTAATTATTTTACTTTAGAAAATGGAATTAAAGATTCGGTTGAGTTAACTTTTAAAATGGGGAATTCAATCATCCGAAAAAAAACATTTCGTACCTATCCTAAGCCCAAAAATGATAAGGCTACAGAAACCCCAAAAATTACAAAAGAGCAAAAAGAAGTTGAGCGAAAAGTTAGGATAAAACAAAAGAAATATGGTTATTCTAAAAGTTCCAAAACTTATTCCAAAGATTTGACTTTTCCTACGAACGACAGCACGATTGCGGTGTTAAAAGTAACTGATTTCAGAAAAGGAAAAATACGTGAACTTTATAAAGAAGTTTTTACGGATATCAAGAATCATAAAGTTCAAAATTTAGTTCTCGATCTTCGCAACAATGGTGGTGGTTATCTAAAAGATTCGCACTATTTATACGCTTATTTGGTCGATGATTCCAAGGCATTTTTAGGTGAAAAAATCGTCGCGAACAAAACCTCTTTTGGTAAGTCGCTGTACAATCTTTTTCCCGCTTATTCCTATCCGTTGCTTTGGTTAGGTTCGGGGTATACTTATTTTTCGACGTCCAGAAATGCGAAAAATGAATACGAATTGCACATGCCTTTTTCGCATGTCAAAATAGATAAAGATCTTGTGTATCATCACAATTTGTATGTCATTATAAATGGTGGTTCTTACTCTGCTTCGGCACTGATTTCGGCTAATCTTCAACTAAAACATCGAGCGTATTTTGTAGGAGAAGAAACAGGTGGAGATTTTAATGGAACGGTTGCTGGGTTGATGCCAAAATTTACGTTGCCCAATTCCAAACTCAAAATGTCAGTTGGTACGGTTTATCTTTCTCCTATCGAAAAACGAAATGAACAAGCACATGGCGTTTATCCAAACCAAGTTATTCAATCTAATTTGCAAGATAAAATTAAGCGTACGGATGCTGAACTGAAATGGATTATAAATGATATCAAAAAAGGAAATATCGAATACAATAAAGTTTTAAAAAAAGAAAATCATCTCCCTAATTAAGGAGATGATTTTTATATTTTTAGCGTTCGAGCGGGCTATTCGTTACAATCTTTTTTGTTGACACAGCGTTTAAAAAAAGGATTTTCACTGCTATCCCTAACGTATTTTATTTTTTGTTAAAACTACAAAAAATAAAATTTTGTATTGTTTCAAACGGCGTTTTATGATCAATTGTAAAACATTCTATTTTTTCAAAATTAGTTTCAAAAGTAGAAGTTAAAGAAGTCTCATCATTTTGTTTAATTTCCAAACCACTACATTTTAATGGTCCGTTTGTGGAAAAAGTTCCAATAACCATTTTTTCTTTTACAGCTTTCGCGACCAAATCTTGGTATTTTTTGATATCATTTTCTTCGGTCAAGAAATGAAAAACTGCTCTATCGTGCCAAATATCGTATTGTTCTGTAGGTTCAAATTCGGTGATGTCAGCAACAATCCAAGTTACTTTTTCTGCCTTATTTCCTAAACGATTTTTTGCTCTTTCCAACGCATTTGCAGAAATATCCAAAACCGAAATATTTTCGTATCCCTCTTCCAATAAGAAATCAACCAATTTACTATCTCCACCTCCAATATCGATAATTTTAGCTGTTTTATCAGTTTCAAAAGAATGAATAAAATTTAAAGAAGTTTCAGGCTTTTCTTGTGTCCAACTCACTTCTTCTGGAGTTTTTACATCGTATATGTGTTCCCAATGAGTTTTTTTATTGTCGTTCATTGTATTTTTTTGGTGCAATTTCGCCTTTTAATTTAAAATGAAGTGTAACAAAAAATACAAAAGGATTGTTTTATGTAAATTTTCTAAGTTGAGAGAGAAATTAACATAATTGTGTATAAAACAAAAAGTTATTAGATATTAAGTGTAGTAAAGAAAAATAAAAAAAAGGTTAGTAGAAAGTTTACAGCTCTTACTTAAGAGTTAGGGTCTACTTTATTTCCAAATAGTATTTCCCTGTAATCTATTCCCCATTGTGCTATTGCATCAATAGTAGGTTCTAATGTTCTTCCTAACTCAGTTAAATTATACTCAACTGTAATAGGTTTTGTATTTAGAACAGTACGAGTAACTAACTGATTAAGTTCTAAATCCTGTAATTCTTTAGATAACATTTTTGATCCTATTCCTGTTATTTCATTTTGTAAATCTGTATAACATAACTTTCCACCATATAGCAATGTTCCAATAATATGTATTTTCCATTTACCAGTTAATAGCGTCATACTGTCTTTAACTGCGTTTGTTCTGTACCTACAAAATTTAGGCGCGTCATATTTTACCATATTTTAAATTTTAATTCAAATATAATGATATTTTGATATCAAAATACCTTTTTGTATATCAACTTCCCTATTGGGGAGTAGTAATAGTTATTAAATCTTTAATATATATTTTTGATGCAAATATTTATTGATAATTATATAAATAGTTATATGCCAACTCAAACCAGACAAATTGTTGATCAAATGCTAGAAGCATTCAACGCAAAAGATGTAGATGCAGTAGTAAGTACTTTTTCTGATGATGCTATTCTTATTTATCATGGAACTCAAGTGATGCCTGCAGCCAAATTTCAAGGAAAAGAAGGAGCACGTATGTTCTTCGAATTTAATATAAATGCTTTAGATGTTGTGTTTTTTAAAGCTAATCAATTCGTAGAACAAGATAATACAGTTGTCATTCTAGGAAATGAACATTTTATTTCTAAAGAGGACGGAACTCATCTCAAGAATTCTTGGGTACAAGTTTATACAATTTCTAATGGTTTAATTTCTAAGATGGAAGAATTTGCAACTTCTGCACAACCAAATCAATATGGAGGTAACGCAGGCGGTGTTTAAATTTTACAGATATAAGATTTGCAAAAAAAGTGGATTAACCTACACTAACTTAGAGGATACAATGTATTTGGACATAACAAATCTTATTGAGTTCACAGCTTAAATTAAAACAAAACTATGTAGGTAATTGATAATTTATTCTTCTAGAATTTTTTGTCAACCTACATAGGAAATTGTTTAATCAAACAAACAATTAAGAAATAATAAAAACAAAATTTTAAAGAAACGAAAAGATTAGTAACTCTATCTAAAAGTTTTAACCATAAACCAACCAAATAACTATGAAAAACTTTGTCCTATTATTAAGAGTAAACACAAATATGGATCCAGGAGCTTTCTCAGATCCAAAAGAAGTCGCTGATCGTAAAAAATGGTTAGATGATATTCAAGAAAAAGGAATAGTAAAATATTTAGGAGGAACTATGCCTCCCATAGAACCAATGGCATGTACAATATTTGCTGATGGTTCTATAAAAGAAGGACCTTTTAAGGAAGTAGATCATTTCTTAACTGGATTTTTAGTTATAGAAGTCGAAGACTTAGAATCTGCTAAGAAAATAGCAAAAACAAATCCTATACTAATTGCAGGAGGAAGTGTTGAGGTAAGAGAAGTTTTGTTACGATAATCGAGATATCACCTATTAAAAATTTGAGATTAATTTTAATCAAAAAGGACCATAAAACTAGTTAAAGTCTTTTTTGACAGAAGGATGTTTTTATTTTATTTAAAAAATAATTTTAACATAATTAACTGATTGTTAAATATTTATTGATTGAATGTATCTAATATCATTTTATTAATTCTAAAAATAATAAAATATGAAATCTATCTCCATCAGTCAAATTATTGACATTATTTTATTAATTCTGTTACTTCTATTTATAGGACAGAATTTAGAAAATATAAAGGTCAAATTATTCATGTTTGGATTTGATATGCCTATTGTAGTTTTAATAGCTATAGGTTTTTTTATAGGATTTTTTACAGCAAAGGTTTTTAAAAAATAATAATTCAAAATACATCACCTATGTCACTGAGAGCGCTTATGAAGGCTTAACATAAAGAATAATATATGTTGCTTTTATCCAGATATTTTAATGGATAAATTAAACTAAAAATTATTTCAAAAAAAACTAAACGTTTTAATTCAAGAGAAGAAATATATAATTTTTAAAATACTAACTAGCTAACCTATGTACCTATTTTCTCTACTACCTTTTATGATTAACCAACAAAGTCTTTTAGAATCATGAATAATTTGAATTATAAAATCTGAATTTATGAAAAAAAAATTAACAAGTTTAACGATATTATTGTTTAATACCGCTGTTTTTTCTCAGGTTGGTATTAATACAGATAATCCAAAATCAACATTAGATATTTCTGTAAAAAATACAGGAGGGGTTATTGATAATACACAATCATATGGTTTACAAGCGCCAAGGTTATCACGCGCCGACCTATCAGCAATCCCAGAAACCAATTATGGTATAGACCAAAAAGGTGCAATGATTTACATTACTGATATATCTGGAGGGGTAACTACTGGACAAAAAATTAATGTAAATGCAATTGGTTATTACTATTTCGACGGATCTGTTTGGGTTAAAGTTACAGATGGTAATACAACTAACACAGGTGCATCAACAGAACCTTGGTATCAAAGTGGTACTACTAACCAGGCTACTGCTAACAATCAAAACATCTACCAATCGGGAAATATCGGTATTAGAACTGTAAATCCAGCGTCAGCATTAGATATAACAGGTGCTAGTGGGACTACTGATGGTGTTATATCAATACGCTCATTCGGGGGTGCGGCAATTTCTAACCCAGCAGGTACTATAAGTTTTGAAAAAAGTGGGGGTACACCTACAGCTCCCACTGCAGTTGCTACTGGAGACTTTTTAGGATCACTAACCTTTTCTGGAAATGATGGAGTTGGTCAAAGGACAGGACCCTCTATAAATGCGGTTGCTGCTGGTCCTGTTTCTGCAGGATCTCTCCCTATAGATTTGGCATTTTCGATGGGATATCCTCGTTTATGGGGATCTGAAAAAATGAGAATAACATCCAATGGTAATGTGGGTATTGGTGTGTCAACTCCTCGTCGGTTATTAGAAGTTAATGATATAATAGGTGCAGCTGGTATTATTACTGCACCACCACAACCAGGTATGCTTTCAACTTTTGATACATATTTAGTTAATCAAATTTATAATCATTCAATTATTGTTACAACAGCACTAGGTGGTTCGTTTAATCTCTTTACTGATGGAGATGCAAGTAACAAATTTATGGGAGGTTTTCAAACCTTAACAGCTTATAATAATAAAGTTGGTATTGGTATTGGAAAAATATATCAAATGGAGCCAGGTAATACACTGGAGGTTCTTAGTGATGCACCTGACACATCAGGTGTTAGGTTAAGCAATTTACCAAATGCTAGTTTCCTTGGTACTAATGAATATGGAGATATTATTAGTGTAACTTCTCCTACTCCTACTCCTGTTCGTGCCACCGTCTATGGAAATATAAATACTGGTTCAAAATCTGTAGCTTCTCTTATTTCAACAGGTTCATCCATCACTTTACCTGCAGGAATTTGGTTGGTAAAAGTAGGACAAATGATAAAAAGTACTTTACCCGGAAGTAGTGTAGATAATATGTGGATGAATCTTACATTATCTTCTGAAAATGTAGATGGTGCTAATCCTTCTTTCACTCTTGGAATGGGTTTCAATGGTAGTAATAATACGGTCTCAGGTTGGTTGGCTCCAGCAGCAACAGCATCGGGAGCAAATTCATTTTTAGAAGGCTCTTTTTCTGTAAATATTCCAAGTAATATTTCTTCTGCAACGATTTACCCAAAATTTAGTACAGTAGAAAAAACTACAAGCTACAGCGCTAGCCAAAGTGTTACAACGCAGAATAGTACAAGTAATTACCTTTATGCAGTGCCATTAAATTAATGTAAAAACAATTAAAACCTCATAAATGCTATCAAGTAATAGATGTTATATGCTCTGTTTATAACATCTAACATACACTAACCAAATCTAAAATTATGAAAAGAAAATTAACTTTTTTTATTTCAGTACTGTCTACCTCTTATGCCTTTTCTCAGGTGGGAGTAAATACTGATAATCCAATGTCAACATTGGATGTCTCTGTGAAAATGAATGGATCAACTATTGATAATTCGCAAATCTATGGTTTACAAGCACCTAGGTTAACGAGAGCTGAATTAATATCAACTTCAGGAACAACATCTAAATATGGTGCAAACCAAAAAGGTGCTATTGTATATATTACAGATGTTTCTGGTACAGATACAGGAGGAAGTTCTACGCAACGTCTTAACATAACAACTGCAGGGTATTATTATTTTGACGGAAGTGTTTGGGTGAAAATTACAGATTCTAGTACTCCAACAGCATCAACAGAACCTTGGTATGATAATCAAACAAAATTACCTGCGACAACTAATGTTCAGAATATTTACCAAAAAGGATACGTTGGTATAGGATATTTTGATGCTACAAAAGGTACTAGTAACGAAACTATAAATAGAGGCTCTCTTACGAATGCCTTTACAATTGCTGGTACAGGTGCAAATAATGATGATATGCTTATAGAATCAGTTTCTACTGATGCGAGCTCGGGTCAATTAAATTTTAAAAAATCTAGAGGAACATATGCTGCTAAAATTGACGTTGTCGCAGAGGATAAAATAGGTGAAATTCTTTTTAATGGTCCTAGTAATTCCTTTGGAAATCTAACCGTGAGATCAGAAACTCCCACGACAGGTTATCTTTCAATGGGCACAAATGGTACTGAGAGAATGAGAATTACAGGTACTGGTAATGTCGGGATTGGGACCAACGCCCCAGCTCAAAAATTAGATGTTTCTGGTAATATACGAGCGAATAGCATAACAAATGGCGGGAACCCAATTTCTGGCGATTTTGGTATTTACAACCAAAATAGTAGTTGGCTAAGAATTGCTACTCAAGGTTCTGATAATGGTGCATCTGGTGCTTCAAAAATTGCATTTTATACAAATGCTACATCTGCTTCACCTATAGGAGTTGGTACTAATCCTGCAATGGTTGTAGACGGAGGAAAGGTAGGTATCGGTACTGCTTCACCTTCTAACAAATTACAAATTACTTCCGGTACGACAGACACGTCAGGTCTAACCCTTACCAATGTACAAAATGCCAAGTTTTTAGCTACTGATGGATCGGGTGTAGTCGTTAAGAAACAGATTACCCAAAATGGTGGCGGATATCCTCTATCATATGACGAATCTACAGGCAACATGTATTACAACAAGTTATGGCAATATACAGGTGAATTTGCTCTTGGTCCGAATAGCGCAATATCTCCAAGCTCTATTTACCCTCTTCCAAACCAATATGATGGCGTATATGACATAACTATTAAAAGAACGAACTATTGTGGTTTCACGGGTTATGGAAAAGTGAGACTTGTAGGAGGTCAGGAGAATAATACTTGGAGAGTATATGGCTTGGAAGGTAGTTTGGCTACTAACAATACTACTACTTATCAAATGAGTAGTGGAGAGGAGGTTCTAAATAATACTGGTACTGTAAGATTAATTTATTTTAAGGCTAATGTCACTGGTTGTGCTAGTGGCGAGGGTTCTGATGGCATGAATATGGCAGTTGGAGTTGATATTTCTAATGGATACGTTTATATATATAACACTTCGGGGGCAGCTGGTCCTGCAACCAAAACTTATTACTATAATATAAAACAAGTACTATAATATAAAACAAGTACTATAATAAATATTTTTTATCACTTGTTATTTACTGAAAAAAATAATGTAACCACTGTAAAATAACAGATGTGTTATAAAAACTTATTCAAATTGTTGAAGCAAAAATATAATTGAACTAGCCCTTTTACTTATAAATTTTAAAAAATATGATTTTTCTGGTTGAGTTTTCAATATCTCATTTTATATACTTCTGTAGGGTGTATTAAATTATGATGAAAATACCCAAAGTAACTAATTAGTATTATCTAGTTTTTGCAAAAATATACATTCAGGAAAATTTCAAAAACAGCTTATTTATTTTAACAATAAAAATTAAAAATTATGAAAAAAAAATTAACCTTTTTAATTATAGTACTTTCTACAACATATACCTTTTCCCAGGTAGGAGTTAACACAACTACACCTTCGTCAACGTTGGATGTCTCTGTGAAAATGAATGGATCAGCTATTGATAATTCTCAAGTATATGGATTACAGGCGCCTAGGTTAACACGAGCTGAATTAGTAGCAACGTCAGGAACAACATCTAAATATGGCACAAACCAAAAAGGTGCTATTGTATATATTACAGATGTTTCTGGTACAGATACAGGCGGAAGTTCTACACAACGTCTTAACATAACAACTGTAGGGTATTATTATTTTGATGGTAATATATGGCAGGCTATAAGTATTAATAGTCAGGAACCTTGGAATGTGGGTGGGTCAACAACCCCAGCAACTCGAAATTCAGAAGCTATTTATCAAACTGGTTATGTTGGGGTAGGAAATTTTTCAGGAGATACCAATAGTAGAGGTTCTCTTACGAATGCCTTTACAATTGCAGGTACAGGTGCAGCTAATGATGATATGCTTATAGAATCAGTTTCTACTAATGCGAGCTCAGGTCAATTAAATTTTAAAAAATCTAGAGGAACATATGCTGCTAAAACTGATGTTGTTGCAGGGGATAAGATAGGTGAAATTATTTTTAATGGTCCTAGTAATTCGTTTGGAAGTCTATCTGTATTAGCAGAAACTCCTACAACAGGTTATCTTATGTTAGGGACAAGCGGAACTGAACGAATGAGAATTACAGGGAGTGGTGATGTCGGTATTGGAACAGCTACACCTTCACAAAAGCTTGATGTTATTGGAAATATACGTGCAAATAGTTTAACTAATGGCAGCAGTCTAATTTCAGGTGATTTTGGTGTTTACAACCAAAGCAACAATTGGTTAAGAATTGCTACACAAGGAAGTGATAATGGAGCATCTGGGACTTCCAAAATTGCATTTTTTACAAATGCAACATCTTCTTCACCTACAGGGACTAATAATACTCCTGCAATGGTAGTAGACGGAGGAAAAGTGGGTGTTGGTACAGTTTCTCCTACAGAAAGCTTACATGTTGCTGGAAATGTATTAGGAACTGGAACTGCCACATTCCAGAGTTTAAAAACAACTAGTATACCTAGTACTGCCTCAATAAAATCTGTGGTTACAGATGCTAATACAGGTACATTATACAGTAGAGATATTATAGAATATAAAGCTTCGAATCAAAATCTAGCTAATAATGCAAGTATACAAGTAACTGTTCCAAATGGTTTTTATAAAGTAACTGTTCTTGGAGTTAATAGCTGTGGACACAGAGCTATGTCTACCTTTAACATTGGTGGTTATAGTACAATATGGGCAATGTTGGGAAGTACACAAGGAACTGCATTGATTGCCGATCAAATTCTACCATATTCTTTCACTTCAACATCCTCTCAGATTACAGCTACTCATGATGATGGTCCAATATGTGCCGCTACAGGAACTTCTTCTGGATTTCAATATCAGGCCACTTTAGATAGTACTGGAACATTAACAATAACTAACAAATCTGGAGCTACTAAATTATTTTCTTTGACGGAGACACCTATTTAATTTACAAGCAAAATATAATAGAACTAGGTCTTTTACTAATAAATTTTTAAAATATGAATTACAAAACGATTTATATAGGAGAGCTTATAAAAGAACTTACTCTTGAGAAAGAAATTACGATATCACGTATATGTAATTTTATGGATTGTACAGAAAAAGAAGTAATTCAAATGTATACAATGAAAAGTATGGATACTGATATTCTTTTGAAATGGAGTAAGTTATTAGAGTATGATTTTTTTAGATTGTATTCTCAACATCTCATTTTATACGCTCCTGTAGGAAACATTAATTATAATAAAAATACCAAAAGTAATCAATCGGTATTACCTAGTTTTCGCAAAAATATATATACAAAAGAAGTGATAGATTATATTTTGAATAAAATAGAAAAAGGGAATATGACAAAAAAAGAAGTTATAGAACGATATCGTATTCCGAAAACAACTCTATACAAATGGCTTCATAAATATAACAAATAACATTTTAATTTTTCTACTAATCATTTTTCAAAATGATTAGTAGATTTTAAATTCCAAAAAAATGAATAATAGCATAAATTATAAGGCACTCTATACGGATATAATTAATGATCTTTATCCAGATGAGTTATCGTTATATCAAGATATTTTAAATAAAGAACAATTATCTTTTTTTGATATATCGAAGCTTAATAGATTAATTTTTCTTGACAAGAATCGTAATAATAGTAAGGTTAATCAAAAATTTAAATCATATCAAGAAAAGGATATTTTATTTATTTTAGATTATCAGAAGATAAATAAATTAAACAATACGCAACTAGCTATACATTTCAAATTAAGTAGAAATACTGTAGCAAAATGGAAAAAGAATTATATCTAGTTAGCAAAGAATATGCACTTTATATAATCATTTTTTAGTTAAAAACTTAGTTGTTTTTCAATGTTTGCTTTAATTTTTTATAGTTTTTTGAGCGAGTAATTTTTCCTTTATCTGTAATCAAAAGAGCTGCGTAATCTTTTTGTTGATTGATCAAATTCAATCCTTTTTCTTTTCCTAAAACCATGATAGAAGTGCTAAAACCATTACACATTTCAGCATTTTCTCCGATTACCGTAACGCCAGTTAAGCCCGTTGCAGGAATCCCCGTTTTGGGATTAATAATGTGTGAATAACGGACTCCATCAATCAAAATAAATTTTTCGTAATCACCAGAAGTCGTAACAGCAGCATTTTTCATTGAGAGAATATCCAACATTTTATGTCGATTAAATGGATTTGTAATTCCAATTTTCCAAAGTTCTCCATTCGGTTGATTTCCCCAAGTTGTCATATCACCAGAAGCATCTATTATACCAGCATTAATTCCTAAATTTTGCATAAAAGTTCGTGCTTTTTGTGCTGCATAACCTTTTCCTGTTGATCCAAAACCGATTTTCATTCCAACTTTTTTTAAGAATATTGTTGAATTTTCTTCATCCAAAATAATGTTTTGATAACCAATTTTTTCAATAGCTTTTGAAATTTCTTCCTGAGTTGGAATTTTGTCCATAGAACCATCAAATTTCCATATTTTTTCCATTGCTGCAAAGCTAATGTCAAAAGCACCATCGGTTAGTTCCGAAAAATAAATCGCACGTTTTGTTAAGTCAAAAACTTCTCGATCTACTTTTATGGGTTTTATTCCAGCATTTTGATTGACAAGAGAAACTTGTGAAGTAGGTTTCCAATCAGAAATCAAACTCTCGATTCTGATCATTTCATCAATTGCTTTATTGATGTTTTTTTCAACGGAAATAGAATCGGTGTCAACCAATGTGATTTTGAATTTACTTCCCATTAAAATTGTATCTCTAACTCCAACCGTTTGAGCATTCATCGGAGTTAGAACATACAATAGTATAAAAGTGAATATATTTTTTAGAATGAATTGCATGATGTTTTATTCATTTGTTATTGTGAGTAAATTTTCGTCTAAGTTCTCGATACAATTTTCTTATTCTGTTGAAACGAAAATCATTCGAACTGACGAAAAATTTCGTTTAATCCGTCACTTCGATTGTTTGAGAAATTTCGTTCAATTTTTCATTACTTATTTATGATTTCAGATTATTTTCGTCTAAGTTCTCAATACAATTTTCTTATTCTATCGAAACGAAAACCACTCGAACTGATGAAAAATTTAGTTTAATCCGTTACTTCGAGAGTTTTAAATATTCGTTAAAATTTTTCACTACTTATTTATGATTTCAGATTATTTTCGTCTAAGTTCTCGATACGATTTTCTTATTCTGTCGAAACGAAAATCACTCGAACTGACGAAAAATTTCGTTTAATCCGTCACTTCGAGTGTTTGAAATATTCGTTAGAATTTTTCAAAATTATCGAGAAGTAAGACGGATTTGTTTAAAACTTCTTTTTAGATAAATTAGGTAAATCTTCGAACTGTCCATTTATTAAAGCTTCTTTTTTTGCTTTTGACCATTTTTTTATTTGTTTTTCTTTTTCTATAGCAATTTCAACATTACTAAATGAAGTGTAAAAAATTAATTTCAAAGGTCTTCGATTAAATGTATATGATTTGTAATCATATCCAGCTTGATGTTCTTCGAATCTTTTGAATACGTCATTTGTAATCCCAACATAATATGAATTATCTGAACAAAGTAATATGTAAACAAAAGAAATTTGCATTCTACAATTTACAATAAAAACCGTCATTTTTTAATATTTTCATCTAAGTTCTCGATACAATTTTCTTATTCTGTTGAAACGAAAACCACTCGAACTGATGAAAATTTCGTTTAATCCGTCACTTCGAGTGTTTGAAATATTCGTTAGAATCTTTCAAAATTATCGAAAAATTAGACGGAATAAATTTTAATAACAATCCGTCAAAAATTGTCCGTTTGTTTTGAATTCTTCGAATGATTTCTTCAAATGTTGTTGACAAATTTGTTCCAAAACTTTCTCTACATCATGTTGCATTGTGAGAGCACCACAAATCATAAGAATTCCACCATTTTGTAATGTTTCAGCAAAGAATTTAGCATCACGATTGACTAAATCCATCACATACTGTTTATTTTCTTCACGAGAAAATGCAATGTGAAATTGACTCAAATGATTCGTAAAAATTTGTTTCGTAGCAAATTCTTGATAAGATTTTGTTGTTTCATTATCATGTCTGAAACCACAGTATAAATGCGTTTCAATATTTTTTGAATTCTCATCAATCATCCCAAGAAAAGGTGCAATTCCTGTTCCGTTTGCAATCATCACAACTTTTGAAGCTTTTGGAAATCTAAAGGCTTTATTTTTTACAATTCGAGCTTTAATCGTAGAATTTTGAACCAAATTATATAAATATTGAGAACCTAATCCAAACTCATGCAATTTTACAATTAACTGTAATTTATTATCTACTTTTCCAACTGAATATAAGCGTTCTTTGTGATCACTTTCGGGATAAATTGCTAATAAATCTCCAGATTTGAATTTCTCTTTTACATCTAAAATAACTTTAAATGTAGCATCTTCTTGTGTGATTTTAGTGGTAGAAATAACCTTAACATTTTTCAGTTCTGGTGCTTTTCCAACATACATCGCAGGCGTTGTTGCTAACGGAATATCTGTCGTTTCTTTGTATGCAATGACCCAATTTGTGAATTCTTCTGGCGATTTATCATTTACCGTTTTCAAATTCAATAATCGCGTTGCCCATTTTTGATCATTCAACCATTTGTCAACTTTAATTGCATATCCACAATAATCTGAATATGCTCTTGAGCCAAATCCTACAACCGAAAATTCGATGGATTGGTTTTGTGGAAATTGTGTGATTAATTGTTCAAATTTCTTAGCATTCGCAGGCGCATCACCAATTCCATAAGTTGAGGTAAAAATGATGAGTTGTTTTGCTTTTGGATAAATTTCATATTGATTCATCTGAGCGATGAATGATTTTTTTCCGTTTGCTAAAAATTGTTCTTGAATTTTTGAAGCAAAACCAACAGTTGCACCATTTTCAGAACCAACTAAAAGGATAATTTCAGCTTCGTTAGCTTTATATTTATTTTTGCCAATTTTCGTTTTTGTACGTTTGAACGTAATTACAAATCCTGACCAAATAAAGAATAAAATGTTAAGCGAAGCAATTCCTAAAATCGCAGCCCAAATAACATTAGTGCGACCTGTATGTAAATCGATATTGAATTTTTCTACAATTGCTGAATAAGGATTCAACGATTCTGAAATAATCGCTCCATTTACTTGATTCACCGAAACCGATTTTTTTCTTAAATGAACGATAAATGGTTCTGCTTCATCATCTGGAATAAAAGGAAATTCAATCTTTTCAACACTACTTAATTTCGTGTTTTTGAAGAATTCAATGTCTTTTAAATCTTTTGGTTGTAAATTTTCTTTAGCTTGATGCTCAATTTCTTTTGGTTGACCAACTAAAGGTTCTAATCGCGCTAAGAAAATCAATGTTCCTGTTAATGCAATGATTAAAACTGGAATTAATAACCAACGTCCAGTTACAACATGAAAATATTGTGAAAAGGAGTCTTTGTTAACTTTGGTAAAGAAATTTAGAATTCCTTGTTGACGTTTTACGATTAAGATTAATCCACTTATTGAAATTAACATCAATAAAAAAGAGACGACACCAACAATTGCTCGTCCTGTTTCCTTTAGAAATAATGAACGGTGCAAGGCTGTGACCCAATTGATGAAATCACTTTTTGGAACAATCTCACCAATCTTTTTTCCTGTTGTAGGATCAATGTAAGATTTGATCGAATTTCCATCTTCGTCCATTGCATCAATTGTCACAAAATCATTGTGATCAACTTTTACTTCAATTATTTCAAAATAATGCTCGCGCAAAGTTGGTAAAACTTGCGCGAGTGTTATGTTATCGAAATTTTCTACTTTGTATGCGGGCGATTTTTCGTTTATTGCATCAACAGCCAAAATTACTCCTGTGATAGATAGAATAACTAAAAATGCTGAAGATAAAATTGCAAGACTCAAATGCGCATATCTCCAAATAGATAATGTCATTTTATTGAACTTTTATAAAACGTACGGCTTTAATATAAACTGAACCTTTGATACCTGCTTTGTTGTCTAAATCCGAAGAATTTAATGCAACTTCAGCATCTTTTGCGACGTATTTTTGAGTTTCTACAGCAGATTCAAAACGTAATTTGTATCCTTTATTCAATTTTGCAGTATCAAACTCGATGACACGTGTAGCTCTCGCTCCTCCAGCAACTGAAGCACCTGTAATTCCGTTTAATTTTTCTTTCTTTTTACTATTGAATTTGTGCCATTCTTTTAACGTGTTGTACCACTCGTTATCCGTTCCCAAAACACCTAAAGTTTTTTCGTATTGTCCTTTTGGATTGATTAATGAAATCACTACATAGGCTTCTTTTCCTGTGTAATTATTCATCTGAATCATTGTTTTGTATTTTGTTGTTTGCGCAAAAGTGGCAGTTGCCATTAAGATTACAACTAATCCAACTAATTTTTTGATTAAGTTAAATTTCATCTCCTTCATTATTTTAAAAAGTCAATAGACACATTATTTTTCTTTAAGAATTCGTTTTCTCCAGCCAAATCATAAGCTGTTTCATCAAATTCTGTTTTAATATTTTTTTTCGCTCCAGCAGCAACCAAAGTTTTCAAGATTGCATCATCTTTCGCAATTAAAGCTGCTTTGTGTAACGCTGTATTTCCGTCTTCATCTTGTGCATTAATATTCACACCTAATTCAATCGCTTTCTTCACCAAATTTACATTTCCTTTATCAACAGCGATGTGTAACAAAGTTGCACCTTTGCTTTGAGTAGCTTTAAAATCAACTTTTGCATTTGTTAATAAAGCTTGTTTTTCAGCGAATGATTCATCATTTGGTTTGAAAGAATTGAACCAATAATAAGCCAAATTATTTCCATCTTTATCAACAATATTAGCTTTAGCGCCTTTTTCTAATAATAAAGAAACGATTTGAGATGTTCCAGAAGCAACAGCTTTCGTTAAAGCTGACTCACCATTTTTATTAATCGCATTTACATTATTTGCTTTTGATAAAAATGTATTGATTAAATCTGTGTTTTTTCCTCCAGCAGCAACCATTAATGCAGTGTTTCCTTCTTTATCAGCAATTTTAGCATCAACACCTTTTGATAAGATAAAGTTGATTGTTTCAGAATTTCCTCTGCGAGATAAAGCGTGTAACAATGTTTGTCCGTCTGGATTTAACGCTTTCGGATTTAATTTATATTTTGTAATTAATTCTTGGAAAACTTCTACACCATTTTCTTTTGTTCTCGAACCTTGAGTGGCAAAAAATAAAGCTTGATCTGTAGGTTTTACACCTTTCGCGATTAATTTATCTATGATTGATAAGTTTCCTAATTTAGCTGCATAATCTGCTACAGTACGTCCGTTAGCGTCTTTTTCGCTTAATGATAAACCTTTCGAAATAAAATATTCAGTAACTTTTAAATCATCATCATTTGCAATCGCTTCCATAATTAAGTTAGTCCCATTTTCACCTTTCACTTTTGGATTGGCACCAGCTTTAATTAACGCATCGTAAACCGCTATATTTTGATTTCCAGCACTCGCAGCATACGTAATTACATCGTAACCGTGGCTATCTTTGTAGTGAACATCAGAACCTTTGGCTAATAAATAATTTACCAATTCTAAATTCCCCGCAGCCGCAGCCCATTGAAGATAAATTCTTGAGTGATGCGTTTTTTTATCAATAGAATTTCCTTCTTGTTCAATTAAAAATTTAATCACATTAAAATCTGCTTTGTTGTTAATCGCTATTACAACAGGATCAAAGAAACCACCATTTTGAAAAGAAGGACTATTTCCTTTCGAAATTTCAGTTTTTACAGTTTCTATTGTTGGATTATTTTTCCAAAAACCAGCGTCCATCAACGTATTCGTTTGAGCTTGAATAAATGAAGCGACAAGGATAGCAGCAGAAATGAATAATTTTTTCATATGAATAGAATATATTGTAATGATTATTTAGACTAATTTTAATTTGATTTCAAAAGTATTATTTTTATTTATATTAATTCTAATTAAATCAAATAAATTTGGCTAATTCTGCTAAACATCAGTTTTTTGAAAACAAAAAAGATTGCTAATCTGCAATCTTTTATATTTCTAAACAACTTTATTCTGGTCGTCTTGGACCATTTTCTCTCGATTTCAAAACATTTTCTACATCTTCTAATTTGAAACCTTTGGCTTTTAATAAAATTAAATAATGATACATTAAATCCGCGGCTTCGTTAATAAATAAATCATCGTTGTTGTCTTTGGCTTCAATTACCAATTCAACCGCTTCTTCACCTACTTTTTGCGCAACCTTATTGATTCCTCTTTTGAATAATTTGTTGGTATACGAATCTGGATCGTTGTCTAAATCAATTCTATCGTTAATGGTTTGTTCCAATTCATACACAAATCCGTGGTTAGTTTCTTCTTTAAAACAAGTCGTAGAACCCGTATGACAAGTTGGTCCAAAAGGTTTTGCTTTGATTAAAACTGTATCGTTGTCGCAATCAACCGCAATTGATTTAACCTCTAAGAAGTTTCCTGATTCTTCACCTTTTGTCCATAATCTATTTTTTGAACGAGAATAAAAGGTTACTTTTCCAATTTCTTGGGTTTTGTTAAAAGCTTCTTCGTTCATATAACCTAACATCAAAACTTTGTTGTTAAGATAATTTTGAATAATAACGGGAACTAATCCGTCATTACTTTTATTGAAATCGATGTTCATCGTATCGGAATATTTTGTTCTTTTAAATAATTTTTAAGTTTAGGAATCGGAATTTCACCGAAGTGAAAAATACTTGCAGCCAATCCACCACTTGCTTTGGTTTGGGTAAAAACTTCTGTAAAATGTTCCATTTTTCCAGCCCCTCCAGAAGCTATTACTGGAAGATTTACAGTATCAGCAACTGCTTTTGTGATATCAATTTTGAAACCAGCTTTTGTTCCATCGCCATCCATAGATGTTAACAGAATTTCGCCAGCGCCTAATTCTTCTACTTTTTTGACCCAATCTAGTGTTTCCCATTCGGTTTCAATTTTTCCTCCGCTTACGAAAACTTTTTGTGTTCCGTTGACATCGCGCGTATCTACCGCAACAACGACACATTGTGATCCGAAACGAGCTGCTAAGTAAGCAATTAATTGAGGATTTTTAACAGCAGAAGAATTCACTGAAACTTTATCTGCACCAGCTTTGATAACTGCCGAAGCATCTTCCACCGAATTGATTCCGCCACCAACTGTAAACGGAATATTAATCGCCGAAGCAATTTTCTCCACCATTTCGGCTAAGGTTTTGCGTTTTTCAATCGTAGCTGTGATATCCAAAAACACCAATTCATCAGCGCCTTCTTCTACATATTTTTTTGCCAATTCCACTGGATCTCCCGCATCGCGTAAACCCACGAAATTAACGCCTTTTACCGTTCGTCCATCTTTGATGTCGAGACATGGTATGATTCTTTTTTTCAGCATATTAATAGAATTGCTTTAAATCTTTTAACAGAATACGTCCTTCATAAATAGCTTTTCCCAAAATTGCTCCTTCACAACCTAACTCTTTCACTTTAATTAAATCGTCGATCGAAGAAACACCACCCGAAGCAATTAATTTGACATCCGAAGCTGCTAAAATTTCAGCGTACAATTCGTTTGAAGTTCCTTGTAACATCCCATCTTTCGCAATGTCTGTACAAATCACATAATCAATTCCTTTAGTTTTATATTCTTGAATAAAATCAATGACATCCAATTCTGAAGTTTCTAACCAACCGTGTGTTGCAATTTTTCGATCTTTAGCATCTGCGCCTAAAATAATTTTATCACTTCCATATTGTGAAATCCATTCTTGAAATAATGTTGGGTTTTGAACAGCAATACTTCCACCTGTAATTTGATTTGCACCACATTCAAAAGCAATTCTAATATCATCATTAGCCTTAATTCCACCTCCAAAATCAACTTTTAAATTGGTTTTAGAAGCAATAAATTCTAACGTTTTATAATTAATGATTTGTTTTGATTTAGCTCCATCTAAATCCACCAAGTGCAAATATTCGATACCGTAATCCTCGAATTCTTTTGCTACTTCCAACGGATTTTCGTTGTATATTTTTTTTGTATCGTAATCGCCTTGCGATAATCGAACGCATTTTCCGTCGATAATATCTATAGCTGGGATTATTCTCATTATTCTTTAGTTTTAAGGTGTAAGACATAAGATCTAAGGTGTAACTTCTTACGCCTTACAACTTAAGTCTTAAATTTATTTTAATTCTTTCATGACCTCTTGGATTGCACGCTCCAATTGAGGATCTTTATTTTCTAATCGATCTAAGAATGTATTTTTAATATAAATGTCAGGTTTAACACCAGTTTTTTCTAAATTTTGTCCATCCAAAGTATAAGTTCCCCAACTTGGTAAACGATAAAATGAACCATCAACTAATCCTTTTCCAGAAGTAAAAATGATCCATCGATACGTTTCTTGACCGATGATTTTTCCTAATTTTAAGGCTTTGAATCCTGCGGCTGTCATTTCTGCATCGCTTAATGAGTATTCGTTAATTAATAAAACAATTGGTTTTCCTGACGGTGCAAAGTTCGGTTGAACAGTTAATTGTCCTTCACGATATTTCCATTTCAAATAAGGTCTTTGCGATAAAAAGTTCAAGACTTTATCATGTACATTTCCACCTGTATTGAAACGCAAATCTAAAATGACACCATCTTTTCTATTCTCTTGCTCTACCATGTCTAATAAAAACACATCCAATTCAGAAGTAGACATATTTTTCATGTACGAATAAGCGATTCTATCGTTGCTTAATTTTTTTACACGCTGACGATTTTCATAAATCCATTCATCATATAAAAGCGATTTCAATTCGTTATTTGAAATTGGATGAATCTTCGTCGAAATTGTTTTTCCTTTTCGGTCAAATTCAAGCGTTAATTCTTCTAATTTTTTAGGCGTTGTAAAATAAGTTTCACGATTTTGGTTTTGATCGATTTTTTGCCCATTTACACTCACTAAAATATCACCTTCTTGAACATCAACATTTTTAAGGAAAGCAGGAGATTTTCGTAAGATTTTTTCAACTGTAAAAGGTTGATCTTTTCTGAAAATAATTCCTGTTTCGTTGGTGAAATAATTCAATCTTCGACTCTCTTCTTTTCCGAAAGATGAAAAACCTAAATGCGAAGAATTCAATTCACCTAATAGATCATTTAACAAAATTCTCAAATCATTTCGATTGTTGACATAAGGTAAAAACGTTGCATATTGCTCTTTTTTAGCTTTCCAATCGATTCCGTGAAAATTCTCATCATAGAAATTTTCTTCTACTCCAGCCCAAGCTTCCTCGTACATTTGATTGAATTCTGAAGCTAAGTTTTTATTGAAATTATATTTAATACTAACTTTTTCAGGATTTGTAGAACTAATGCCAAATTTGTAAACAGAATTATCGATTAAAGCATAAAGATTTTTCTCATTTTTTACGATAAAATCAGCGCCTTTGTTGAATATTTTATCTGTTTTATCTTCTTCAAAATCAGTGGTTGTTTTTCTGTATAACTGAAATTTTCCATTTTCTTGATTGGTGTTATAGAATAAAAATTGCTTTTTATCATCCGCAAAAACAAAAGGATTTGTCTGATATCCAAAACGATCTGTTACCAATTCAATTCGTTCCAAGAATCCTTCTGGATTAATAGTTAATGCTTTAAAATCGTTCTTTTCTTCTTTTTTCTCTTTCTTCTCAACCTTTTTTTCTTCGACAAATAAATTATCAAATTTCTCTGATTTATAAGCTTGATCAAACCAATCTAAAGAAGCGAGATAAATACTTGATTCTTGCATTCCTAAAGGATAGGACGGATTTTTTCTATCGCTTGAAAAATAAATATATTTTCCGTCTGGAGACCAAGTAGGATCAGCTTCAGAAACACCAGTATTCGTTAAATTAACAGTTGTATTTTTTTTGATGTTGTGAATAAAAATATCCAACTCGAAATTGCGTTTTGCAGAGAATAACACATATTCATCATTTGGAGAAAAAGATGGTTTCGAATTTTGGAAAGCCCAAATTTCATCTTTAACAATTGTTGATGATTTAAGTGATTTCAAATCTAATAATCTGACTTCATCGCGTCCACTTAAATAAACAGCTTGTGATAAATCATTGTTGAATGTAATGTCTCGATTATTTCTTAAATCAGAAGTTAATTGTTCAACTTTTCCTTTTCCGTCAGCCGAAATTTTAAACCAATTTTGATAACCTTTGTAGGTTTGATTGAAGATTAAATTTTTGTTGTCTTTCAACCATTTTACTTCTAAAACACGTTCTTTTCCATCAGAAATTTGATTGACAAACTTTCCTTCATTATCCGAAACAAAAATAATTCCTCTACTTACAAAAGCCATTTTCTTTCCGTCGGGAGAAATATCAAAATAATCAATATTATTTTCAACTTCAAAATTTTGTTCTTTTTCTAAAGATTTATTCGAATTAACATTAATTATAAGTGGTTTCGATGTTTTTGCTTTTACATCGTAAACAAATAATTGATAATCTTTTTCGAAAACAACTTTTGAACCATCAGCCGAAACAAAAGGTTTTTTAATCGAAGTTTCAAATTTTGTTAACGCTTCTTTTTTACCATTTGCTAATTGATATAAGTTGTATTCGCCATTATTTTCGTCCGAAATAAAATAAATAATTCCGTTTTTATCAACTGTTGGATTAAAATCTTTTCCGTTATAATCGGTATATTGTTTATAACTTTTTGTGGTTGGATTATATCCTAATAAATCTGGATTATTTTCTCCTTTATATCTTTTTCGTGTAACTTGACTTGCACTTTCAGACGAGTTGGTGAAAATATATTCGCCTTGAGGAGTTTCTACTAAACCATTTGTTGTGTTGAAATAATTTGTAAAAAGCGCTTCTGGTGTTTTTCCATCTAAATCAATTTTAAAACTTCCAAATCCATTATTTTGGTTTGATGTAAAATAGATCGATTTACTATCCCAGCTCCAACTTTCGACTTCGTCTTTGGCTTGATGAAACGTCAATTGTTTGATTTGTCCACCATTTATAGGCATTATATAAATATCGTAATTCCCATATTGATTAGAACTAAATGCCAACCATTTTCCATCTGGTGAAACACGAGGATTAATTTCTTCGCCTTCTAAAGCTGTGATTCTTGCTGCATTTCCGCCATTAATATCAGTTGACCAAATATCGCCATCGTAACTAAAATAAACCGTTTTAGCATCTGGACTTAAAGAAGGAGTAGAGGTGAAATACACTTTTTCCTGAGCAGAAACCTGTGAAATTGCAAAAGCACTAAGTAAAGTAAAAACTATTTTTTTCATGTGTGTGAATTTATAATTACTATAAACTTAGAAAGTTTTTTAATATTTGTTCTCCTATTCCTGCAGATTTCTCTGGGTGAAATTGAGTTGCGTAAAAATTATCTTTATTTAAAGCAGCTGAATATTCTAAAATATAGTCTGTTTTCGCGATTGTATATTCTGAATTTTCGCAATAAAAACTGTGTACATAATAAATGTCGGAGTTTTCTTTAACATCATTAAACAAAGGTGTTTTTAAATCATAAATCGTATTCCAGCCCATATGAGGAACAATTTCTGTTGAAGGAAATAATTTCACTTGAATAGGGAAAATTCCTAAACAATCGGTATTTCCTTCTTCCGAATAAGCGCACATTAATTGTTGTCCTAAACATATTCCTAAAGTTGGTTGTTTTAAGTTTTTAATAATTTTATCCAAGCCTTTTTCTTTTAAATAGGTCATTGCGGAACTTGCTTCACCAACTCCAGGGAAAATTACTTTGTCTGCATTTTGCAAGGTTTCAAAATCATCTGTAATTATTGCTTCGTATCCCAAACGAGTTACCGCATTGTACACCGATTTTACATTTCCTGCATTGTATTTTACTATTGCTATCATTTTTTTAGTTCTAAGTTCTAAGTCATAAGGTGTATAAGGAAAAGAAAATCCTTAGAATTTATACCTTAAGACTTAAGTCTACAAAAGTCCTTTTGTTGATGGTAAAATCATTTTTTCTGGATCGCGCTTAACCGCCACTTTTATAGCTTTGGCAAAGGCTTTAAAAATCGCTTCGATTTTGTGATGTTCGTTTGTACCTTCTGCTTTGATGTTTAAGTTTGCTTTTGCTCCGTCTGTAAATGATTTGAAAAAGTGATAGAACATTTCTGTTGGCATTTGACCAATCATTTCCCGTTTAAATTCAGCTTCCCAAACCAACCAATTTCTTCCGCCAAAATCAATCGCTGCTTGTGCTAAACAATCGTCCATCGGTAAAGTGAATCCGTAACGTTCGATGCCTAATTTATTTCCTAAAGCTTGAGTAAAAACTTCGCCCAAAGCAATAGCAGTATCTTCAATAGTGTGATGCTCGTCCACTTCTAAATCTCCATTGACTTTAATTACTAAATCCATTTGTCCATGACGCGCAATTTGATCTAGCATATGATCGAAAAAGTGTAAACCAGTCGAAATATCCGATTTTCCAGTTCCGTCTAAATTCAAATCGATTTTGATCTTTGTTTCATTCGTGTTTCGAACAATTGAAGCCGTGCGATTTTGAAGTTTTAAGAACTCGTAAATTTCTTTCCACGACGTTGTTTTTAAAGCAATCGTTTCATTTAAACCTTCGTTATAGTTGATCTCGTCAGCGCCTAAAGCTTCGTCATTCGCGATAAAAATTCCTTTTCCACCAAGATTTTGAGCTAATTTCACATCTGTTATTCGATCACCAATCACAAACGAATTTACTAAATCGTACTCTGTATTATTGATGTATTTTGTTAATAATGCCGTTCCAGGTTTACGCGTTGGAGCATTTTCGTGGGCAAAAGTTTTATCAATGTAAATATCCTCGAATTTCACCCCTTCATTTTCAAAAGCTTTTACCACGAAATTTTGAATCGGCCAGAATAATTCTTCTGGATTAGCGGGCGTTCCCAAACCGTCTTGGTTCGTAACCATTGCTAATTCGTAATCCAATTCTTTCGCAATTTTACCTAAATAAGTAAATGCTTCAGGATAGAATTCTAGTTTCGAAAAGCTGTCAACTTGGTAGTCGGCTGGCTCCAAGATCATTGTTCCATCTCTATCTATAAAAAGTACACGTTTCAAAGTTATATTATTTTAAGTGTTTGTATTAATTTCTGATTTTCAAGTTCCGTTCCAACTGTGATTCTCAAACAATTTTGACATAAATCATCGTTGTTTCGATTACGAATAACAATTCCTTTTTCAACCAATTGATTGTAACGTTCGTTCGCATTATCTACTTTAATTAAAATGAAATTGGCATCGCTTGGATATATTTTCTCTACAAATGAAATCTCAGTTAAAGCATTTTCTAAAACTTCTTTTTGTTGAATAATAGTATTTGTTACAGCTACCACTTTATCGTAATCGCTTAAAATTTCAATCGCTTTTAATTGCGTTAATTGATTAATATTATAAGGCGGTTTAATCTTGTTTAAAACATCAACAATTTCTTGTGAAGCATACAAAATTCCTAAACGGATTCCGGCCAAACCAACTGCTTTTGACAAAGTTTGTGTGACAATTACATTTGGATAATTTTTTGTTTCTTCAATCCAAGACGTTTCTCTAGCGAAATCAACATAAGCTTCGTCGATAATGACTAAACCATTGAAACGATTTACAATTTCTAAAATAGATTCTCTTTTGATGATTTCTCCAGTTGGATTGTTCGGAGAACACAAGAAAATCATTTTCGTTTTATCATCCACTTTCGAGAAAACATCTTTGATATTCGGTTGAAAATCTTCTTCATTTAATAAAGATTTTCGGTATTCAATTGCATTCAGATTAGCTAAAACTCCGTACATCCCATAAGAAGGAGAAATCGCAATAACATTATCTTGATTCGGTTCGCAAAATGCACGGAAAATTAAATCTAAAACTTCATCACTTCCATTTCCTAATAAAATCTGATTTGCAGGAAAGTTTTTGATTTTACTTAAAATCGATTTTACATTGCGTTGCAAAGGATCTGGATAACGATTCAATCCATTATTGAAGGGATTTTCGTTCGCATCTAAGAAAACGAAATTGTCATTTATTTCTTGAAATTCGTCACGAGCAGATGAATATGCTTTCATCGCTTTTACGTTGGGACGAATGAGATTATTTATATTAAATGAATTCATTTTAGTTATAAGGTTTAAGTTCTAAGACTTAAGATTTTGTTTATTTAATACTTTTGAATTATTCTTTGTGACTTACGCCTTAGATCTTAAGTCTAACAAACGTAGCGTTACCGCATTTTTGTGTGCAAATAATTCTTCGGCTTCGGCCATTAATTCAATAGCTGGACCGATATTTTGAATTCCTTCAGCAGTTAATTTCTGAAACGTGATTTTCTTGATAAAACTATCAAAGGAAACTCCAGAATAATTCTTTGCATAACCATTGGTTGGTAAAGTGTGATTAGTTCCTGATGCATAATCTCCAGCGGATTCGCACGAATAATTTCCTAAGAAAACAGAGCCTGCATTAATAATTTTTTCGATATAACTTTCAGCCGTTTTGCAAGCAAAAATTAGATGTTCTGGTGCATAAATATTAGAAAAATTCACACATTCTTCGATAGAATTTAACACGATTCCTCTCGAATTTTCTAAAGCTTTAGCCGCTAATTCTTTTCTTGGTAGAAGTTCTAATTGAGCATTAATTTCAACAATAGTTTCGTTCAACGTTTGCTCGTTAGTTGTTAATAAAATCACTTGTGAATCTATTCCGTGTTCGGCTTGCGATAATAAATCAGCTGCGACATATTTAGGAACTGAGGTTCCATCTGCAATGACTAAAACTTCACTTGGACCAGCAGGCATATCAATAGCAACTCCAAAATTTTGAGCCACTTGTTTGGCAGCGGTTACATATTGATTTCCCGGTCCAAAAATTTTATCAACTTTTTGTATTGTTTCTGTACCAAAAGTTAACGCACCAATAGCTTGGATTCCGCCAACTTTATAAATCTTCTCAATTCCAATTAAATTTGCTGTATATAAAATTGCAGGGTGAATTTTTCCTTCTTTATTTGGAGGTGTACATAAAATAATATTTTGGCAACCAGCTAATTTAGCAGGAATTCCTAACATTAAAGTTGTAGAAAATAACGGAGCTGTTCCACCTGGAATATAAATTCCAACATTTTCGATACCGCGAGATTCTCTCCAACAATTTACTCCTTTTGTGGTTTCAATAACTTTTACTTCTTCACGTTGTTCAGTGTGAAACTTCTCAATATTAGAAGCTGCTAATTGAATTGCTCCTTTTAATTCTTCAGAAATTAAAGTTTTTGCTTCTTCAATTTCTTGAGTAGAAACTTCTAAAGAAGTTAGCTTAACTTGATCAAATTTTTCTGTAAAATCAATTAAAGCTTGATCTTTCTCGGTTTGAATTTTTCCAAAAATATCTAAAACTATTTCTTGTAAATCTTGTGCTTCTTTCGTTGGTCGAGCTGTTAACGTAGACCAATCTGAAAGTTGAGGTTTGATATATGTTTGCATTTTGTTACGAATTACGATTTTAGAATTACGAATTACGATTCAATCGTAAATTGTAAATCGTCAATCAAAAATTATAAAATCATTTTTTCAATTTCTAGTACTAAAATTCCTTCCGCACCCAAAGCTTTCAATTGCTCGATGATGTCCCAAAAAGTATCTTCTTTAATTACAGTGTGGATTGATGACCAACCTTTTTCGGCAAGTGGTAAAACTGTTGGAGATTTCATTCCGGGTAACAAAGCAATGATTTCTTCTAACTTTTCGTTGGGCGCGTTTAATAAAATATATTTGTTCTCAGAAGATTGTTTTACCGCTTCAATTCTAAATAAAAGACGATCTACAATTGCTTGTTTTTCATTGTCGAGATTTTTGTTAGAAATTAAAACTGCTTGTGATTCAACCACTGTTTCCACTTGTTTCAAACCATTTGTTAATAATGTTGAACCTGTAGAAACGATGTCAAAAATAGCATTTGCCAAACCGATACTTGGAGCAATTTCTACGCTTCCACCAATTTCTTCAATCTTAACGTTGATACCTTTTTCTTGGAAAAATTTTTGTAAAATACGTGGATAAGAAGTGGCAATTTTTTTGTCTTGAAAATAACTTAAATCTGTATAAGCTTCATCTTTCGGAATAGCTAAACAAAGTTTACAACCTGCGAATCCTAATTGACGAATTTGAGTGACATTTTTATCTTTTTCCCAAACTTCATTTTCTCCTAAAATACCGATGTCAGCAACGCCTTGTTCTACATATTGTGAAATATCGTCGTCTCGTAAGAATAAAACTTCGATAGGGAAATTTGGAGATTCGGTTCTTAATTTTCGATTACTTGTAGAAATTTTAATTCCGCAATCTTTCAATAATTCGAGTGATTTTTCACTTAATCGACCACTTTTCTGAATGGCTATTTTTAATTTACTCATTTTTAATGTTTTATATTTTTTAAGTTTGAGTAAATCGATGATTAAATCTTGAAGTAACAAAAAATCCCGTTCGATTTACTCAAACGGGATTTAGATATTGTGATAAAATCATTACATACCACTATCTGCTCGCTTGAGTGCAAGTATGATGGTGATGATGATGTAATTTATTTTTGTACATTTTTACTTTTTTGTCGGAACAAATGTAGAAAGGAAATTTTAATTGACAATAGATTTTTTGAAAATTAGTAAATAAACTTGTTATTAATTATGAAAACCTTATTTTTTTCTATTTTTATCCAAAAGAACTCAAATATTTATTGAGTTTTATTGATTTGATTAATTCTCAATATTTTATAGAAAGTTCGGTTACATCCAAAACTTTCTTTTATTTTTGCAGTAATATATGTTAGAAAAACAAGAAGCACAATACGAAAAAGTAGTTTTAGTTGGATTGATTACACGTGAACAATCCGAAGAAAAACTGACGGAATATATGGACGAATTGGAGTTCTTAGCTTATACAGCTGGAGCGACAGTTGGAGAACGTTTTACACAAAGAATGGACAAACCTGATTCTAAATTCTTTGTAGGAAGCGGGAAATTAGATGAAATCACGGCTTTTGTCGAAGAATATGATATTGATACAGTTATTTTTGATGATGAATTAACGCCTTCTCAGTTGAAAAATATTGAGAAAGTTGTCAACAAAAAAATCATCGACCGTACACAATTGATTTTAGATATTTTTGCTCAACGAGCGCAAACTTCATATGCACGTACGCAGGTAGAATTGGCTCAATACCAATATTTATTACCACGATTAACACGAATGTGGACACACTTAGAGCGTCAACGTGGAGGAATTGGTATGCGTGGTCCTGGTGAAACGGAAATTGAAACGGATAGACGTATTATTCGTGATCGAATTACGTTATTGAAAGAGAAATTGAAAGGAATCGATAAGCAAATGGCGACTCAACGTAAAAATCGAGGAGCATTGGTACGCGTTGCGTTGGTTGGGTACACAAATGTTGGGAAATCAACGTTGATGAATGTCTTATCGAAGTCCGAAGTTTTTGCCGAAAATAAATTATTTGCAACATTAGATACAACGGTTCGAAAAGTGGTAATTGGTAATTTACCTTTCTTATTAACGGATACGGTTGGGTTTATTCGCAAGTTGCCAACACAATTGGTAGAATCGTTTAAATCTACATTAGATGAGGTTCGTGAAGCGGATTTGTTGGTCCATGTTGTGGATATTTCGCATGCGAGTTTTGAGGATCATGTGAATTCTGTGAATCAAATTTTAGCTGAAATAGAGTCGAAAGAAAAACCAACGATTATGGTTTTCAATAAAATTGATAATTTTTCTTATATCAAACAAGATGAAGATGATTTGTCTGAAAAGAAATTTGAAAATTATTCGTTAGAAGATTGGAAACGTACGTGGATGGCGAAAACAGATTATCCGACATTGTTTATTTCGGCAACGGAAAAAGATAATTTAGAAGATTTGCGAAAAACGGTTTATGAAGAAGTGAAAGAAATTCACATGAAACGTTTTCCTTATAATAATTTCCTTTTTCAATATTACGATGAGGAAGAAAATGATTCGGAAGAGTAATAGTTTTAATTTTTAGATTTTTTAAGATTAAAAATTAGAATTAATATAACCATAAATAATAATCCAATTTGAATATAAAGACCCATTGAATTTTCAGGAAAATTATTATACAACTTTATAAGACCATTGATTATTATAATCAGGAAGAAGAAGAATATTAGAGGCTTGTGTTTGAAATTCATAAATGTAAGTTTGCATTAAAGTTATTAAATTTATATTTAATATTTTAAAATAAATAAGAGTTCAGTTTTTGGACTCTTTTTTTGTTAACTTCAAAATCTAATTGATAAAATATGATAGAGCAATTAAAATCAACTTTACAAGATTTAGCGGACGATGATAAAGCGAAGATTATGATGCGTTTTTTCAAAACTGGAAAAGGAGAATATGGTGAAGGAGATATTCTTCTTGGGATTTCTGTTCCGAATCAACGTTTGATTGCGAAAGAATTTTATCAACAAGTTTCATTAAATGACATCAAAAATTTATTGAATTCCAATATTCACGAATATAGATTAACAGCTTTATTGATATTGGTCTTGAAGTACGAAAAATCAAAAGATGAACTTGTAAGAAAAGATATCATCGATTTTTATCTTGCTCAAACTTCTCAAATCAACAATTGGGATTTGGTTGACACAAGTTGTTATAAAATTTTGGGACATTATTGTTTTCATCAAAAACGAGAAGAATTGCTTTTTGAATTGGCAGATTCAGATGATTTGTGGGAAAAACGAATCGCAACTGTATCAACTATGTATTTTATCAAACAAAAATCATTTTCAATTGTTCCTGAAATTGTGTTGAAAAATCTTAATCATTCACACGATTTAATGCATAAAGCAAATGGTTGGATGTTGCGTGAAATGGGAAAAATGAATGAAGAAAAGTTGATTGAGTTTTTGGACGAATATACGTTGCAAATGCCAAGAACAACGTTGAGATATGCGCTCGAAAAAATTGATCCAATTCTCAAAGATTATTATATGAAATTGAAATAGTTTGCATAAAAAAGTCGCTCAACGAGCGACTTTTGATTTTATATCAAGAATAAATTCTTACAAAATAACATGACCTAATTTCGTCAACTTTTGATGATCTAAAACTTTTATTTTTCTTCCTTCAACTTCGATTAATTCATCAGTTTTGAATTCAGAAATCAAACGAATTGCAGATTCTGTCGCTGTTCCAATCAAATTTGCCATTTCTTCGCGTGTCAACGAAATGTTGATAAATCCGTCTTTGTCTGTTCCTAATTTTCCTTCTAATAAAATTAAAACTTCAGCCAAACGTTCGCGAACTGTTTTTTGTGCTAAATAAGTGATTGTTCTTGCATATTCTCCCAAATCTTTTGCAATTCTTTGTAAAATATTGAAAGCTAATTTTGGATTAACTTCTAATAATTTTAAGAAGAATTTTTCTGGAATATAATATATTTCAACTGGCGTCATTGCAGTTGCAGATGCACCAAAAACTTCTTGACTTAAGATTGAGCGATAACCGATAATGTCACCTTCGTTGATAAAACGTAGAATTTGCTCTTTTCCATTAAAACCAATTTTGAACAACTTAGCAGTTCCTTTCATGACGCAATATATACCTTTTGGTGTATGACCTTCTTGTATAATTTCGTCTCCTTTTTTTAGGTTGATGATTTTCTTTTCTTGCTCAAACTCCAATAATTCTTCCTTACTAAAAACCCCGAAAGACTCTGGGTTATCAAACATCGCTTTAATCGATACTACATTCTCATTAAACTCTGACATATCTTGTTGTTATGACTTAATTCATACAAAGTTAACGTTAATTCTGATAAAAGGAAAGTAATTTTGTAAAATAGTATGGAAGAGAATTGTTTTCACTGTGGTCAACGAATTGAAGAAGAGGTTATTCAGTTCGATGAAAAGGATTTTTGTTGTCAGGGTTGTAAAACGGTTTACGAGATTTTAAACGTAAATAATCTAAAAGATTATTACGACCTTAATCGTAATGCAGGTTTGCGTCCTGATGGAAAAAGTAATCATCAATTTGATTTCTTAAACACAAAAGAAATCTTTGATAAAGTTGTCGATTTTTCAGATGACGGCGTTACAGTTGTCTCCTTTTACGTGCCTGTAATGCACTGTACTTCGTGTGTTTGGTTGTTAGAAAGTTTGGATACGATTAATCCAAATATTATATCTTCTAATGTCAATTTTACGCAAAAAACTGTTCAGATTACGTATCGTGATGCGGATTTGAAATTAGGTGATTTGGCAAGATTTATTACAAATTTAGGCTATAAACCTTCGATTAATCTAAAAACATTAGACAAAAAGAAAAAAAGTAAAGTCGATCGTTCTTTGGTGAGCAAATTGGTAATTGCAGGATTCTGTTTTGGGAATATTATGCTTTTATCGTTTCCAGAATATGTCGAAGTTTTTGGTAATGTAAAAGAACAATGGTTAGATCAAAACAAAGGATATTTCCGTTGGACAATGTTCGCGTTATCGTTGCCTGTTTTCTTTTATTCATCTACCGATTATTTTGTTTCGGCTTGGCAAGGTCTGAAAAATAAATATATCAATATCGATGTACCTATTGCGTTAGGAATTATTGTGATTATGTTCAAATCGACCTATGATATCATTTTCGATATTTCGCCAGGTTACTTTGATACATTAGCGATGCTTCTATTTTTGATGTTGACAGGGAAATGGTTTCAGCAACAAACAATGCAAGCGTTGGCATTTGATCGAGATTACAAATCGTTTTATCCAATTGCAGTTGCGAAATTAGAAAATGGTTACGAACAACCAATTTTGTTAGCTGATTTGAAAAAAGGTGATCGAATTTTAATTAGAAATGAAGAAATTATTCCAGCCGATGCTATTTTGATGAAAGGTGAAGCGATGATTGATAACTCGTTTGTGACGGGAGAATCTCGCTTGATTCAGAAAAAAGCTGGAGATAAAATATTTGCTGGAGGAAAACAATCTGGTCATGCAATTGAGTTGGAAATTATTTCGGATGTTAATCAAAGTTATTTAACCCAATTATGGAACAATGATGCTTTCCAGAAAGAAGAATCTGAGTTGAATGCTTTGACGAATAAAATCAGTCATTATTTCACATTAATCATCCTTATTATTACAGCAATTTCTGCTGTTTATTGGTATTTCCACGATTCTTCAAAAATATTAGAAGTTGTTACATCAATCTTAATTATCGCTTGCCCTTGTGCGTTAGGTTTGTCTTCTCCGTTTATTTTGGGACACATGATGCGTATTTTCGGTAATAAGAAATTCTATGTAAAAAATACATCTACAGTCGAAAGAATGGAAAAAATTACAGATGTAGTTTTTGATAAAACTGGTACAATTACGGAAAGTGATGAAGCGCAAGTGCAATATGAAGGGAAAGAACTTTCTGAGTATCAAAAGCAATTGGTGAAAGCATTGATTAGAAACTCTAATCACCCGTTAAGTCGTACATTATATAAGAAGTTGACGGTTGATGATCATTTACCGATTTCTAATTACGAAGAGATTGTAGGTAAAGGTCAGCAAGCTGATGTAGATGGATATCAAATAAAAGTTGGTTCGAGAAGTTTTACGAATGCTATTTTTAATGAAAATACTTTAAATCAATCTCAAGTATTTATATCAATTAATGAAGAAGTTTTTGGTAAATTTGTTTACACCAATCGATATAGAAAAGGTTTAGATCGTTTATTGAAAGAATTGGATGCTTATCAGTTACACGTTTTGTCTGGGGATAATGATTCTGAAAAAGAATATTTAGAAACTATTTTTCCAACAAATGCAAAATTGATTTTTAATCAATCGCCAACTGATAAGTTAGAATACATCAAACAATTGGAACAAGATGGGAAGAAAGTGATGATGCTTGGAGATGGATTGAATGATGCTGGAGCTTTGAAACAAAGTACAGTTGGAATCTCTATTTCTGAGGATATTAACAGTTTTTCACCTTCGTGTGATGGAATTTTGGATGCAAAAAGTTTTTCTGCAATTCCAAATTTCTTAAAGTTATCGAAGACTACGATGAAATTTGTAAAAATTGCTTTTTTCATCAGTTTCTTGTATAATATTGTTGGGCTTAGTTTTGCTGTTTCTGGTTATTTACAGCCAGTTGTAGCGGCTATATTAATGCCAATAAGTTCTATTTCAGTGTTAATTTTTGCAACGGCAAGTACCCGAATTGCGGATAAATTAACAAAATGGAATTTAGATTGATTTTAAATTAGAGTTATACATACTGCTCTGACCAAAATCATTGTGATAAGAACTTAGGGCTTTGTAATTTTGTGGAGCTATGGGGATATTATTATTAATGATATTAGTTAGTGTCTCTTTGGGGGCAATTTTCCTTCTTTTATTCTTTTTAGGGTACAAGAAAGGGCAGTTTGACGAAGACGAATCTCCAGCGGTGAGAATGTTAAAAGATGATAAAAAAACACAAGATAAAATCGACTCATAATGCAAATGCAGACTTTTAGTTACGACAATAAGATCGTAAAGTATTTCCTTTATGCCACATTGTTTTGGGCAGTTATGGCATTTTTCTTTGGAGTATTGGTTGCAACTTTGTTGTTTTTTCCTACGTTACCAGAATACATCTTCGGATCGGATGATGGAACAATTGGAGGAAACATTCAAGGATTAATCAATTCGCAAGGAAAACTTGGTTTTGGTAGATTAAGAATGATTCACACAACATTTGCGGTATTCGCCTTTGTTGGGAACTCTTTCTTTACTGGAGCTTATTATTCAATGCAAAGGTTGTTGAAAACCAGAATGTACAGCGATGTTTTAAGCTGGATCGTTTTCTGGGGATGGCAATTATTTATTGTATTATCATTTGTAACATTTATCTTAGGATACAACACTTCTAAAGAGTATGCTGAGCATGAATGGCCAATTGATATTTTAATCGCGTTAGTTTGGGTATTGTTTGGAGCACAAATGTTCTTAACGATTGCTAAGCGTCGTGTACGTCACTTGTACGTTGCAATTTGGTTCTATATCGGAACTTGGGCAGCAATTACAATGTTACATGTGTTTAACAATTTAGAAATCCCAGTAACATTTAGTTTAACAGCTCCAAAATCGTACTCTTTATATTCTGGAGTTCAAGATGCGTTAGTACAATGGTGGTATGGGCACAACGCCGTAGCATTCTTCTTAACGACACCTATCTTAGGATTAATGTATTACTTTGTACCAAAAGCAGCTAATAGACCTGTATTCTCATACAAATTATCTATTATCCACTTCTGGTCATTAATCTTCATTTATATTTGGGCTGGTCCTCACCACTTGCTTTATACAGCATTACCAGGTTGGGCGCAAGCTTTAGGAACAGGTTTCTCTATCATGTTAATCGCTCCATCTTGGGGAGGTATGTTAAATGGTTTATTAACATTACGTGGTGCATGGGATAAAGTAAGAGAAAATCCTATTTTGAAATTCTTCGTAGTTGCCTTAACTTGTTATGGTATGGCTACTTTTGAAGGTCCAATGTTAGCAACAAAAACATTGAATAAAATTGGTCACTTTACAGACTGGGTTCCTGCTCACGTACACGTAGGTACTTTAGGATGGAATGGATTTATCGCATTTGGTATGATCTATTACTTAGCACCAAAATTATTCAATACAAAATTAGCATCTGTTAAGATGGCTAATGCTCACTTCTGGATTGGTACTTTCGGTATCTTATTCTGGGTAATTCCTATGTATGTTGCAGGATGGACACAAGGTTTAATGTGGAAACAATTCGCAGCAGACGGAACATTAGAATATGGTAACTTCTTACAAACGGTTACTATTCTTAAAAAATGGTTATATCCATTACGTGCATTTGGTGGAACATTGTATTTATTAGGATCAATCTTAATGATTATCAATGTTTGGAAAACTGTAAAATCTGGACACTTTGTTGCAAACGAGGAAGCAGAGGCACCAGCTTTAGCACCAAAAGCTTCTACACGTGCACAAGGAGAAGGTGTTCACTCTTGGATTGAGAGAACTCCATTGGTAATGACAATTGGAGCAGTATTAACTTTAGCTGTTGGTGGTTTAGTAGAGATTGTTCCTACAATCGTAGTAAAATCAAACGTACCTACAATCGCAAGTATCAAACCTTATACTCCGTTAGAATTAGAAGGACGTGATTTATATATTCGTGAAGGATGTAATGCTTGTCACACACAAATGGTTCGTCCGTTCCGTGACGAAGTAAAACGTTATGGTGAATACTCTAAAGCAGGAGAATTTGTTTACGATCACCCATTCTTATGGGGTTCTAAAAGAACTGGTCCAGACTTACACCGCGAAGGAGGTAAAAACCCAGACGCTTGGCATTACAAACACATGTGGAATCCACGTTCTACATCAGATGGTTCTATCATGCCACGTTACCCTTGGTTAATTGATAATAAATTAGACCGTGAATTAACGCGTGATAAAATGAAATCAATGGTTGCATTAGGTGTTCCTTATCAACAAGAAGATTTTGACAGTATGCAAGTTTCTATGAACAAACAAGCTTTAGCAATCGAGCAAACTATCTTTAAAGATGCGTCTGATTTGAAAGAGTTATATGCGAAAAAAGAAGCAGAAGCTAAACAACAAGGTAAAGAGTTTGTTCCGTTAAGAGATCGTGAGATTACAGCGTTAATCGCATATTTACAACGTTTAGGAACAGATATCAAAGCTGAACAAGTAGAGACAGCAAGTAACTAATGTTAAAATATTATAAAGAATTCCTTTCTCAGTATGAGTATGCATCTTTATTGCAGACATTAATCCTAATAGGATTTATAGCAGTCTTTGTGACAATTTTTGTTAAGGTTATGAAAAAACCGAAAGAGTATTACAAAGACAGCGAGTCAGCAGCTTTAGATTTAGAACCAGAAGAGAACGAAAAAAATAATACAAAATGAGACAACGTACCCCGGCTTATATATTTATTCCATTAACGCTATTAGCAGTAATCTTAGCGTTTACAATGGTGACGCCAGTAGATGTGGTGCCAGAACCAGGTTTTCAAGGAATGATGCACAATTTATTGGAGCACTTGAAACATGTGTTTGCACAAGGAATTTTCTGGGCAGTATTAGCAGTTGCAATCGTGATGCTTTTAATCATCAATGCTTTAAACAAAGTTGTTGAAGCAGAGAAATTCAAAAGATTATCTGAAGATGAACAAGCTAAATATTTAGAAGAAGCTAAAATAGGTTACTTCAAAAGATTGTTCAGTAGTGCTGGTAAAAAACAATCAGACGAAGAAGAAGAATCTATTATCTTAGATCACGGTTTTGACGGAATCAAAGAGTTAGACAACGCTTTACCACAATGGTGGTTATCATTATTCTACTTTGGTATAGTATTTATGGTAGTTTACGTAATGGCATATAGCTTCACAGACTTTGCTCACATGGACAAAGAATACGAAGAAGAAATGGTTTACAAAGATGCGCAAGATAGTATTTGGGCAGTTGCAAATGATATTGATATCACAGGAGCTGTAAACAAATCTAACGATCCTGCAATCGTAGAACAAGGTAAAAAAATCTTTGAGCAAAACTGTACACAATGTCACATGGAAGGTGGTAAAGGAGGTATTGGACCAAACTTAACGGATGATTACTGGGTGAATCATGTAGAAGATAGTTTGTTCAAAAATATCTATCACATTGTTTATAATGGATCTCCACACAATCCTCAAATGCGTGCATTTGGACAACGTAAAGAGTTATCTGGATTAGCAATTGAGAAAGTAGCTTCTTATGTATATTACATCAACCAAAAAGAACCTACGAAAACAGTTGCAGAAGGTGCAGCTGCTCCTCAAGGTGACTTAATGGAAGCATGGAAACAAAAGTAATTGATTGAATAATTACAACAAATATCATATTGAAAGAGAGCTTATTTATAAGCTCTCTTTTCTTTTTTAGTCGTAAATTTGTATATATTTAAAATTCACTATAATGAGTGTTCAAAATTCTGACCCAAAAGATGAATTTAATTTAGACGATTATTTGGATGAAAACAGCCAAATGAACGAAGATGTACGTACTTCCATTGGAACTATGGAGCGAACAGGAGAGCGTAAATGGGTTTACCCTAAAAAACCAAAAGGTAAGTTTACAAATTATAGGACGTATGTAAGTTATGTATTGTTAGCAATATTAATCTTAACGCCTTTCTTTAAATTACCTAATGGAAATCCATTGTTCAAATTTGATGTATTGCACAGTCAATTCATTTTATTTGGTTTTCCATTTTTTACATCAGACTTCTTCCTTTTAGCTTTAGGAATGATCACGACAATTATTTTCATCGTATTATTCACCATGGCTTATGGTCGTTTATTTTGTGGATGGGTATGTCCACAAACTATTTTCTTGGAAATGGTTTTTCGAAAAATAGAATACGCCATAGAAGGAGATAGAGCAAAACAAATAAGATTAGATAAGCAAGATTGGGACGAAGAAAAAATTCGTAAAAAATTACTGAAATGGACCATCTTCGCAATCATTTCATTTATTATCGCAAATGTATTCCTAGCTTATATTATTGGAGCTGATGCATTGTATGATGTAATAAAAGAAGGTCCTGCAGAAAATGTAGGAACATTAGTTGGATTGGTTTTCTTCTCAGCTACTTTCTATTTCATCTTTGCATGGTTTCGTGAACAAGCATGTACATTGGTTTGTCCTTACGGACGTTTCCAAGGCGTATTAATTGATGCACATACAATCAATGTAACATATGATTTCAAACGTGGTGAAGGAACAGCTGGTCGAGCAAAATTCAAAAAGAACGAAGACCGTAAAGCAGAAGGAAAAGGAGATTGTATAGATTGTGGTCAATGTGTAGTTGTTTGTCCAACTGGAATTGATATTCGTAACGGTATCCAATTAGAATGTGTTAACTGTACAGCTTGTATTGATGCATGTGACGAAGTAATGGAAAAAGTTGGTTTACCAACAGGATTGATTCGTTATGCTTCTGAAGATGATATTAAACGTGGAGAAAAATTCAAATTCACGAAACGTTTAGCAGCTTATACATTTGCCTTATTATTATTAATTGGAGCAATGACAGCATTCTTGTTCTCTCGTTCTGATGTAGAATCTAAATACCTTAAAGTTCCTGGAACAGATTACAAGGTAGAAGGAAAATACTACGTTAATCAATTCGAGTATACATTGTACAACAAAACGAATGCAGATCAAATTGTAACTGTTCAATTGCTATCACACAAAAACTCAAAAGTAGAAATGTATGAAGGCGAAAATAAATTGAACATGGAAAAAGGTCAAATCATTCAAGGAAAATTCTTCTTGAAAATTCCAATGGATGAAGTTAAATCGTACAAAGAAAAAGTAGTGATTGGCTTAGTTAATCAAAAAGGAAAAGTAATCGATAAATACGAAACGAGCTTCTCAGCTCCATTCAAATATTAATCATATGAAGTTAAATTGGGGACATTATGTAGCAATTGCTTTGGGATGTTTTATGATATTCATTCTATCATTGTTATATTTTGCAGGAGATACAGGTGGAATGGTAACCGAGGATTATTACGAAAAAGAAATTCATTTTCAGGATGAAATAAATGCTGAAAAACGTGCAAATACTTTAGCCGAAAAACCAGAAGTTATTGTACAAGCAAATGGATTTTTATTTCAATTTCCAGCAACTACTGCTGCCGATTTTAAAGGAGATATTTTTTTGATGCGAAATGATAACGAAACCAAAGACGTTAAAACAACAATCAAATTATCAGACAGAAAAAATTTCTTAGTACCTTCTGTTAAGTTAATTGACGGAGAATACGAATTAACTTTAAGCTGGAAAGAAAATAATCAAACTTATTTGATTAAAAAGTCCATTCGATGGATTTCACAATAGTTATCATAGCATTATCCATAGGTCTTACATCGTCCCTGCATTGCGTGGGGATGTGCGGGCCTATTGCTTTATCTTTGGGATTAGAATCTCAAAACAAACTAAAATTTACACTTCGTAATTTGACGTATCAATTAGGACGTGTAACCACTTATACAATTTTAGGCGCAATTTTAGGATTGATTGGTGAATCATTTTCATTTGTTGGATTACAAAATTATCTAAGTATTTTGATTGGAGTTTTGATGATTATTATGGTCATGATTCCAAAATTCTATGAAAATGGTGCTACGCAACTTCGCCCTGTAAACGCCTTGATGATAAAAGTAAAACTCTCTCTTGGTAAATTCTTAATCAAGAAAGATTCTTCCTCTCTTTATATAGTTGGTCTATTAAACGGACTTTTACCTTGCGGAATGGTTTATGCTTCACTTACAGCTGCCATTGGTTTAGGATCAGTTTACAAAAGTGCGATGTTTATGTTCTTCTTCGGATTTGGAACTTTGCCTTTGATGTTTGCAACCGTTTTATTTGGTAATTTTTTATCAGTGAAACAGCGTCAAACGATCTTAAAAATCTTACCAATTATCACACTTATTTTGGGTGTATTATTTATCCTTCGCGGATTAGAATTAAACATACCTTTTATCTCACCAGCCAAAGAATCACTTCAGCTAAATGGAATGGATGAGCATTGTATGTAGATTTTATTGAATAAATGTATTTTCTCAAAGATGTGAAAAAATATTACATTTGATTTTGTATTCAAAACAAAAATGGACAACTTCACATTTAAAGAAATAGCTGCTTTTATAGGGATTTTCCTTGTACTTGTCCTTGCCTTATTTTTGGTTACGGTGAAAACCAAGCATAAATTTTCCAACTGTTTACTTGCGTTTTTTCTTTTTACGACTGCTGCAGATGGTTTGAAGTTTTTGATGCGCGATTTCCCCGTCAATTATATGAACCTTGAAGCTTTCCGCTGGAGTTTTAACTATATCTTTCCCGCATCATTTTATTTCTATGTTTTGTCGGTTTGTTACACCAAATTCCGATTAAAACCGAAGCATTTATGGCATTGTATTCCTTTTGTTGCGTTCAATTTGTATATGGCTTATGGAATATATTTTCAAGACAGAGCTGGAAAAATTAGTTTTATCAATGAATTGAGCGAATCACCGATGATGCGATTTTTCTATATTCTTTTTGAAGTTCTGTTTCAAGTTTATTTTATTGCTTCATTTTTGGTCATTAGAAAGTCAAAAAAGGTCTATCTCGAGAATTATACCAATCCCAATATTTCAATACTTAATACTCTTTATAAAATCAACATTTTATTTTATGTTGTTCATTTTTTAGTATTGATAAGATGGCTGGTTACTTTTACCTATGGGAATGGAGAATTGAAGGAGTGGATTGTGATGCTTGATGGTATTTCTTTTTTTGTTTGTACTTGTTGGTATTTGTTTGTCGCATTAAACAATCCTGATTTCTTCCGAGGTGTGAATTCGGATTTAAAACCGATTAAAGAAGTAGTTACCGAAGAAAAACCGAGTCCCGAAATTAATGCGGAGAAAAATGCAGCAATCGAATCTTTAAAAGATTTTATGCTTAAAAATGAGCCTTACTTGGATTCATCCTTAACGATTCAGAATTTGGCGGAGCAAGTCAAGATGCCTGTGAAAGATTTATCGGCTTTGATTAATTTGTATATGGACAAACATTTTTTTGATTTTATTAATGAATATCGAATCGAAAAAGCCAAAGAAATTTTACGAGATCCATCCAAAAAAGATTTGACAATTTTAGAAATTCTTTATGAAGTAGGTTTCAATTCCAAGTCATCATTTAGTACTTCATTCAAAAAATACACAGGTACAACGCCGACAGATTTTAGGAAAAATCCGAATTAATTGGTAGTATTTCTCGGAAAATGAGTTCGACTTTTTTTAGTCGGTCGTGTATTAAAGCATTTTGACGCAGTTTTGCAGAAAAATAATTATTATTGAATATGAATCACAATCAAATGGTTTCGCATATGAAAAATACAATCCTTTTCCTTTTTTTGATTTTTTCAAGTTCCACTTATTCTCAAAATGTCAACGAAAAAATCAAATCTTTAGAGAATAATTTAAATGCTTGGGACAAGACTAAAACCAAAAAAACGACTTTAAAAGAGCGAATGGATTTTTACGAAGTCAATGCAGTAAGTATTGCTGTTGTTAAAAATTACAAGATTGAATGGGTAAAAGCCTATGGTTTTGCGGATGTCTCTGAGAAAAGACCAGCAACCACAGCAACGCTTTTTCAGGCGGCATCAATTAGTAAATCGTTTAACAGTTTGGGCGTTCTAAAGTTGGTCGAAGCCAAAAAATTAAATCTGGATCAGGATATTAACACTTTTTTGAAAACATGGAAATTCCCTTACGATTCGATTTCAAAAGGAAAAAAAATCAACATCGCACAATTGTTAAGTCATACGGCTGGGCTTTCTGTCAGCGGTTTTGGTGGTTATGAAAAGGGACAAGCTTTACCGACGATTACGCAAATTTTGGATGGCACAAAACCTGCAAATTCTAATGCCGTTCGTTCTATTTTTGAGCCTGGTCTCAAGTTTCAATATTCAGGAGGCGGCACGACTGTTTCTCAGTTAATTGTTGAAGATGTAACTGGTGAAAAATATGCAGATTATATGCAAAAGAATGTGTTGCTACCTATCGGAATGACGCAAAGTTCTTTTAATCAACCGCCATCGTCGGACAAGCAAAATCTTTTAGCGACGGGTTATAATGGAAAGGTAGAAGTTGTTGGCAAATACCATATTTATCCCGAACAGGCTGCGGCTGGTTTATGGACCAATCCTACAGATTTGGCGAAATACATCATCGAAACTCAACTGTCTTTACAAGGAAAATCCAATAAAATTCTTTCAAAAGAAATGTCAATTAAAAGGCTTGATAACAATTTAGGCGTATTTATTCAAGATTATAATGGTACAAAATACTTTGGTCACAGCGGAGGAAATGATGGATTTGTTTGTCATTACATTGGAAGTTTGGAAGATGGAAACGGTGTTGTTGTTATGACCAACGGTAGAAATATGCAGCTGATCAATGAAATAGTTTCAAATATTGCTTATCAAAATAAATGGAAAAATTATCCTTTTGAACCCATAAAAGAATCTATTTCGTTAACGATTAAAAAAGTCGCCAATCAAGATATTGATAAAGGCATTGAACTTTACAAAAAATTGAAGCTAACCAATCCAAACGATTACAATTTTTCGGATGCAAGCGAACTGAATACCTTGGGCTACGAATTTTTAAGAAATAACAAAATTGATGAAGCTATCAAGATTTTCAGTTTGAATATTAATCAATTTCCCGATTTAGCAAATGCGTACGACAGCCGTGCTGAAGCTTATTTTGATAAAAAAGATTTCGCAGCATCAAAAGCTGATTATCAAAAAGTATTGCAGTTGGAACCGGCCAATCAAAACGCAAAAGAAATGATTTCAAAAATTGAAAATGACTTGAAGAAATAGACAATTATGATAGTACATAATTTCGTAAAAAATATCAGTTTCCCTTTCCTTTTGATGATTTTTTCATGCTACACTTTCGCTCAAAATGTCACCGAAAAAATAGATTCCTTAATGACAAAATCTTACGAAAGAGGTTTGTTCAATGGAAATGTTTTGGTTGCCAAAAAAGGAAAAATCATCTATCAAAAATCATTTGGTTTTACCGACGAAACAAAGAAAACACCCTTAACCAAAAACTCAATTTTAAATTTTGGCTCTATTGCAAAGGAATTTAATGCAGTTGCAATTATGATGTTGATGGAGCGTGGTAAACTCAATCTTGACGAGCCGATTTCGAAATACAATTTAGATTTACCAAAATGGTCAGAAAAAGTAACGACAAGACATCTGATTAATTACGCCAGCGGAATTCCCAGAATAGAAAATGGGCTAATAGTCCCGAAAAATGATGATGAAGCTTGGAAGATTCTGCGAAAAACGGATACGTTGTTATTTGAACCTGGAAAGGATTACCGATACGATAATGGCAATGTTTTTTTGCAAAGAAGAATTATTGAAAAAATGACAGGAATGACTTTTCAAGATTTTGTGACGAAAAACATTATCAAACCTTTGAAAATGACTAATTCTGTGTTTGATGCAAAAGCAGGCTATAAAAACCGAACATCTTGTTATGATATGGACAATGTTCGATGCCCAGAAATGGAATTTATCAGCGGTTGGCTTTGGATGGACGCCAATGATATGTACAAATGGGTTGAGGCAATGAATCACAATCGTTTGATTTCCAGAAAATCCTTTGAAACATTATTGAATAATCCCTATACAAAAGACCATCAAGGTGGATCATTTGGAGATTATTTTGCAGAAGAAGAATTGCAGCGTCATAATGGTGTCTCCTACAAATTTGAATCTTTGGTGTTAAATGATATGAAGAATGATGTAGTTATCATTTTAGCGTCGAATAACCGCAATAAAGTTTGGGATTTGGGACATATGATTCATAAAATTATGCTAGGAAAAACATTTAAAATTCCTAGAAAATCGATTTATCAAGCTTTAAGAAAAGAAGCGCAAACTGATGTCAATAAAGCGATTGAGAATTATTATCAATTGAAAAATACTTCCGAAAAAGAGTATAGTTTTGAAAATCCAACTGAACTTAACACATTGGGTTACGAATTATTAAGAGCAGGCAAAATTAACGAGTCTATAAAAATATTTCAACTGGTTGTAAAAGAGTTTCCAAATAACGCAAGTGTTGCCGATAGTTTGGGCGAAGCTTATCTTACTAACAAGCAATATGATTTGGCGTTAGAATGGTACAACAAAGCCATCAATCTTGGCGGCACCAACGGTAATGCCGAAAGAATGATTGAGAAAATTATAGCCTTAAAAAACTAAAAATTGATTTCTCAAAATATTTAATTCAAATCACTCGAAGCCTTATCAAAGGTTCTAAATCTTGACAAGGCTTTCATTAAAATCCAACTTTCATCCTTACAAAATAAATTGTACTTTTAATTTAATGAAATACAATTAACGCGATGAAGTTCAAATCAGAATATATAGGAATTATTTTAGGAGCATTATATGGTTTGCTTTTTCGGTTAGTAATTGGTGATAATTCTTACAATATTTTTGATAATGGAGTATTAACATATACCTTCCTTTTCGGGATTCCAATTGTTATTGGAGTAGTTCCGATTTTGTATTCTTCTACAGAAATTTATAAATCAAAATTGAAACAATTTTTTTATCCAATAATTACAGTTGTAATTTATATTATGACGTGCTTAATGACAGGGATTGAAGATTTGGTTTGTGGATTAATATTGGGATTTCCAGCTTTAATAGTTGCAGGAATTGCGGGATTAATTTGTGGGAGTAGAACAGCAGAAAGAGAGAATGATAAAAAACTATACTCAATTTTATTATTGCCGTTGTTTTTATTTCCAATTGAAAATGTTTTTCCTGATAAAAGTGAATTGTTTACCACAGAAAGTTCTATTGTTGTGAATAATCAACCCGAAAATATTTTTCCTAATTTGATTGAAGTCAAAGAAATAAAGCAAGATGAATATAAAGATGGATTTTATCAATTTATAGGTGTTCCGCGTCCAATAAAATCGACATCTTTTATAGAAAATAATCAATTGGTTCGTATCGGAAAATTTACAGATGATTTGGAGTTATTTGAATATGTTACAGAATTGGAAGAAAACAAATATGTAAATTTCAAAATAGATATTTCAAAGTCTAAACTTCGCCAAAAACCAACTGATCAACATGTGTTGAAAGGAAATTATTTTAAGTTTGGAAATATAAATTATCGTTTAGAAAAAATAAATTCAACACAAACAAAAATTACACTTTCCTGCGTATATCAAATAAATTCTAAATTAAATTGGTACGGAAATTTTTGGGCAGAAAGTATTATTCATGATTTCGAAAATTCAAATTAGATTCTCATCAATAAATCCAACTTTCATCCTTACAAAATAAATCGTATTTTTGACGTTATCACTATATGTAGTGTAACTAAATAAACGTCAAAATGATAACACAATTAAGAGGTAAATTAATCGAGATTTATCCAACAAATACTGTAATAGATTGCAATGGGGTCGGATATTGGGTCAATATTTCATTGAATACGTATTCTACTTTGGAACACGAAGAATTGGTTACAATTTTTACACATTTAATTGTTCGCGAAGATGCGCATATACTTTATGGATTTGCAACAAAATTAGAACGAGAAATTTTTCAGAAATTAATTAGTGTTAACGGTGTTGGTCCAGCTTCTGGAATGATGATTATTTCGACACTTTCTTCCAAAGAAATTGCAACTGCAATCGCTCAAGAAGATGCCAAATTATTGCAAAGTGTAAAAGGGATTGGTGCTAAAACTGCGCAAAGAATCATTATCGATTTGAAAGATAAATTGGATCAAAATTTAATATTAGATGTTAATTCTACTTCGGTTAAAAATAAATCTAAGAATGAAGCGTTATCTGCTTTAGAAGTTTTAGGAATTCCTAAAAAATCTGCAGAGAAAATCATGGACAAAATCCTACAAGATCAGCCAGATGCAGACGTGGAATTCTTAGTAAAAGAAACCTTGAAGAAAATTTAATGAAGATTCATAACGAACCAAAAACTATTCGTAAAGGCTCTACTATAGTGGCTTTGTGTTTCCTTTTTGCAATGGGAACTATGAGCGATGTTATGGCTCAGGAAAGTGATACGCTTAAGTTTCCTATCCGAGATCAAAAAGGTGGATTGTTTTTAGATAATCAAATAAAATACGATGTACAATATGATGCGATAAAGCGTCAGTATATTTTATATCCTCAAATTGGAACAAGTTTAGTTTCCGAGCCAATCTATTTGACACGTCAAGAATACCTGACTTTGGTTCAGAATCAAGACATGAAAAATTATTTCCGAGTAAAATCTCAAACCAACGATCAATTTTATCGTGAAGAACGTTTTGGAGATAAGGAAGGAAAAAAAGAAGGAAGTATTTTACCAAGTTTTAAGGTGAAATCTAAAGCTTTCGAAACTATTTTTGGTGGATCAGAAATTTCATTGATTCCGCAAGGTTATGCAAATTTAGAATTGGGTGTTTTCTTGCAAAAGATAGATAACCCAATGTTGTTGCCACAAAACCGTCAAACGCTTACAATGGATCTTAACCAACGTATGCAATTGAGTATTTTGGGGAAAGTCGGAGAAAATCTTCAGATGAAAGTAAATTATGATACGCAAGCTGGTTTTGGCTTCGAAAATCAAATGAAACTTCAGTGGAGAAAGGCTTTGGGAAATAAATTGGATCCATTTGGAGGTGAAGATGATATCCTACAAAATATAGAGGTTGGTAATATTTCGATGCCACTTAGTACTTCGTTGATTACGGGTGCGCAGTCACTTTTTGGAGTTAGAACAGATCTTAAATTTGGTCGTACAAATGTGTCGGCTGTCTTTTCTGAGCAACGTTCGGAATCTAAAAATATCGTGGTTCAAGGTGGTGGTGTGATGACTGATTTTAAGGTCGCTGCCGAAAAATATGAATACAATAGACACTTTTTCTTAGGCCAATTTTTTAGAGATCGTTATGATAAAGCGCTAGAAAATTATCCTGCGATTAATAGTAATATCAACATTAGTAATATTGAGGTTTGGAAAGTCGATAAATCTGGAGGAAATCAACAAAATAGACGTGCTATTATTGCTTTGCGAGATATCGCAGAAGGTGATACAGCTCCTCAAAATGGTAATAATAAGTTGTATGAAGAAATCTTAGATAAAAAATTTACTAAAATTAGTGATGCGAGAAGCTTCTTAAATACTCATGAATTTAATGGAGAGCAATTTCAGGATGGAGAAAACTTTATCGTCAATGAAAATGTTCGAAAACTTGATGCTTCCGAATTCACTTTCTACCCAAAATTAGGATACATTTCCTTGAATACGCCTTTAGTTGATGGTGAAGATTTGTTAGCGGTTTCGTTTCAATATTCGTTAAGCTCTGATCCGACAAAGTTATACAAAGTTGGACAAATGTCGAGCGACACAGATAAACCAATTATTGCGAAATTAATCAAACCAAATTCTGCTGTTAATGTGGCCTCGCCAATGTGGGATTTGATGATGAAAAATATTTATTCGTTAAATGCTTATGGTGTTTCGAGTGAAGATTTCTTGATGAATATTAATTTCAAAGATAATGGTAAAGAATCATCGGGAACATTAAATTATTTACCAAATTCTGCTGTTTCAGAACAATCGCTATTACAAGTTCTGAACATGGATAGATTAAATTCGAACGGACAATTACAACAAAATCCTGACGGAAGTAAAGGTGATGGTTTATTCGATTTTCAATCAGGATTGACAATTGATACAGAAAGAGGAAACATTATCTTTACTTCTGTAGAGCCTTTTGGTAAATATTTGAGCAATAAATTAAAAGGTCAAAATGAAGAATACGTTTTCAATCAAATTTATCGTCAATTACCAAATACTCTTTCTGGCGAAAAATTAGCTAATCGTTATACATTAGAAGGTCGTTACAAAGGAACGGTGACAGATGGTATTCCGTTAGGAGCTTTTAATGTGCCACAAGGTTCTGTTAAGGTGACTTCTGGTGGAGCAACGTTGACGGAAGGCGTAGATTATACGGTAGATTATCAGTTGGGTCGAGTGAAAATTATCAACGAACAATTGAAAAATTCTGGAGCACCAATTAATGTATCTTTAGAAAATCAATCTACATTTAATTTACAGAAAAAACGTTTCATGGGAATTAATGTCGAGCATAAATTTAGTGATAAATTGATGTTAGGAGGAACTTTAATTAATTACCAAGAACGTCCAGTTACGCAAAAAACACAATTTGGTTCAGAACCTGTGAACAACACAATTTTTGGACTTAATACACAATATAACTCAGAAGCTGAGTGGTTAACTCGTTTAACAAATAAAATTCCAGGAATCAAAACTGATCAAATGTCGAACATTAGCGTTCAGGCAGAGGCAGCTTATTTGATGCCTGGAATGAACAAAGTTACGGGAGGTTATTCTTATATAGACGATTTCGAAGATGCGCAATCTCGCATTAGTTTATTAGATGTTGGTTCATGGAAATTTGGATCAACACCAGGAAAACCTGCTGGATATTCTGCTTCTGGTTATCACCCGTTCTTCCCGAATGGAATGAAAAATGACGATTTATCATTTAATAATGGTCGTCGTATGTTATCGTGGTACACGATTGATCCTCGTTTTTATGGAATGGGAGGAAGTTCACCTTTAACGGATCAGCAAATGTCAACGCATATGGCACGCCGCATTAAGTTAAAGGAACTTTTTGATCAACGTGATGTAATGGCTGGTACAAATTCGTACATCAGTACATTAGACATGACATTCTATCCGCAAGAACGTGGACCTTATAACGTTAATCCAAATGCAGTAGACACGAAAAATTGGGGAGCAATTATGCGTCCTATTTCAGTTTCTAACTTCAAAGATTCGAATGTGGAATACATCGAGTTTTGGATGATGGATCCTTATGCAGATGGAAAAGGAGGCGATGGAGAGTTATTGGTACATTTAGGAAATGTTTCGGAAGACGTCTTAAAAGACGGAGAAATGATGTACGAAAATGGATTGCCTCATTCTAATAATGGTGTTCAAGTTGTTGAATCAAAATGGGGGAAAACACCTCAGTTAAATCCAATTTTATATGCTTTTGATACAGATGGAGCTGCCCGAAAACAACAAGATTTAGGGTACAATGGATTAACAGATGAGGAAGAAGCACAACGTTACGGATTTACGAGTAATAATTTAGTGACAGGAGAATTAGATCCTGCGAATGATAATTATTTATTCTTCTTAGATGATCGTTTTAGAGGAGCATCAATTGGGAATACAGTTCAAGATCGTTACCGCTATTTCAGAAATCCGCAAGGAAACAATTCAACCGATAATCCTTTACACGCATCATCTTTAACACCAGATACAGAAGATATCAATGGTGATTTCAATTTAGATCAAACAGAAAACTATAATCAGTATACGTTAAAAATTAACCGTCAAACGTTAGAAGATCCAAACAATAAATTTATTGTTGCAAGAAAAACAGTTCAAGGAGAATTTCCAGACAAAACGAAACATGATGTTAAATGGTATCAAGTTCGTATTCCTGTTGATAACTTTGATTTAGATCTTGACGGAGATGGAGTAGAAGAGTTAAACAATGATGCGTCTATTGCGCAAGCAGAAAGCGTATTAACAGCTGCTCGTTTTATGCGTATGGTGATGCGTGGTTTCGAAGAAGAAACAACAATTCGTTTCGGTACGTTTGATTTAGTTCGTTCTGAGTGGCGTCGTTATACAAAAAATGTTTATCCTTTAATGGCTGCAGGAAATCAAGAAGGAACTGAAGAGGATAAAAATATTGATGATTTAGAAGTTGGTGAGGTTAGTATCGAACGAAATGGTACAGATCGCCCTCGTTATATGATTCCTCCTGGAGTTTATCGTGAACAAACACAAGGAGCAACGGGATATCAGTCTCAAAACGAAGCTTCGATGACTTTGAAAGCGAAGTTTAAATTAGGTAGCACTTCAAAAGCTATTTTTAAGAATACAAATTTAGATTTGCGCCGATACAAAAAATTACAAATGTTTGTATCTGCTCAAAACTTATTAGACAGAGCGTCAAATGCCATTGATAATGGTACAAAATTATTTATTCGTGTAGGTAGTGATTATACAGATAACTACTACGAATATGAAATGCCGTTGAAATATACGCCGCAAAGTTCTGCAACAGAAAGCACAGTTTGGCCTGATGAAAACTTTGTCGATCTGAATACAGATTTGTTTACAGATGCTAAAAAACAAAGGGATGCTGTTGATTTTAATACATTGCAACGTTTCAATTTTGCGTTTGATCAAGAGAATCCAAACAAAACAATTTACGTAAAAGGTCGTCCAACATTGGGTAATGTATCTTCGATCATGATTGGGGTTCGTAATACTTCTGGACCTACTGATAAAGAGGTTTTACTTTGGGTGAACGAACTTCGTTTAAGCGAAATTGATAACGAAGGAGGTTATGCAGCTTCTGCAAATGTACAATTCAATTTAGGTGACTTTGCGAATGTACAGGTTTCTGGAAGTACAAGTTCTGTAGGTTTCGGTGCTATCGATCAAGGTCCTGCGAGCCGTAATCAGGACGAATCATTACAATACGCGTTGAATGCACAAGTAAAATTAGACAAATTCTTACCAAAGAAATGGGGAATGGAAATTCCATTCGATTTTACAATTCAGGAAAGTTTTGTCGATCCAAAATATAATCCATTAGACAACGATATTATTTTTGATGAAGCGCCTAATAAAGCCGAATTAGAAAAAGTTGTTCGTACTTATACGCAGTTCAAAAGTTTTGCCTTTAACAATATTCGAAAAGTTAGATCTACAAATAACAACAACCCTGTTCGTTTTTATGATCCTTCTAACTTCTCAGTTTCGATGATGTATTCGGATAATTATTACCGTGATATTTACACGCAATATAACATCAACCAACAATTAAGAGCGTCGATTAATTATAATTTCGGATTTAGAGGAAAATCTTACGAACCTTTCAAAAAATGGCGTGCGGTTCAACCAAAAGAGGAATCAGGAAAATATTTACAATTTATTCGTGAATTTAATGTGAATCCTTTGCCAACACGTTTCTCTTTCCGTACAGAGATTGCGCGAACGTATAGTGAAAGACAATATCGCGATATCAGTCAATATTTAGGAGGAGGAAGTTCTTCGAAGATCGGAAGAGCGNNATTCGTCCGACATATAGTAACAATTTCTTGTTCAATTGGCAATATAATTTAGGTTTTGATTTGACAAAATCGTTGCGTTTAGATTTAACATCTTCGACAATGACGTTGAATGATGGAACAACTTTCCAGCGTGCAGATCAAGATATGATTTGGCAAAATATGTTCACAATTGGACGTCCAGTTCAATACGATCAACAATTTCAGGTGAATTATAAATTACCTTTAAAATTCTTCCCATATCTCAATTGGATGAATGTTGAAGCAGGATTTACATCGAATTATAACTGGGTTGCAACTTCTACTGCTTACAGAAATTTTGAAGTAGACGGAAGACCTGTTAATTTAGGAAATGGTACAGCTCAAAACTCGAATTCGATCAATTTGATGGGAGATTTGGATTTTGCTAAATTCTATCCAGAGTTTAAAGGTTACAAACGCTATGATTCGATTTTGAAAGGCCGTCGTGCAGAAATAGATTCGTTGAATACAGTTTACACAACTTTATTCTCTAAGAAACGTCGTACAAATAAGAAATCAGCATACAAATTCAAACATAAATTTACAGCAAAAGATTATGGTTGGATGATTTTATCATCACTAAAACGTGCTAATTTTACATTTAATCAAACAAATGGAGCTGTAATTCCAGGATTATTATACGAGCCAGGTTTCTTTGGTGTTGATGGTAAAAATGGTCCAAGTTTAGGCTTCGTTTATGGAACACAATTCGATATTAAACGACAATTAGTTGAAAGAGGATTGATTGTAGGAGATGAATTGATGACAGATGCGTATCAAATTACAAAAGGTTCTGATTTTAATGGAACTGCTTTGATTGAGCCAATTCCAGATTTACGAATTGATTTGAGTGCAAAACGTACAAAAGATCGTCGTATTTATCATTCAGGATTCAATTTAGCAGTCGAAAATCCTTACATTGATGAATTAGCAAATCTTAATATTTCGACCGTAAATATCAAAACAGCTTTCAAAGATGGAGATGCAATTTTTGAGCAATTCCTAACAAATACTAAAACTATTTCTGGACGTTTAGCACAAAAAAGAGGTAGCGGAAATGTAGATGGACTTGGTTATTACGAAGGATTTAATGCAAGAAGTTCTGATGTACTTTTACCAGCATTTTTAGCGGCGGTGCAAGGAAAAGATGCAGGTTCGTCTAAATTAGGATACAATCGTTCTATTCCGGTTCCGAACTGGCGCGTAACGTACACAGGATTGAAATCTGTTCCAATTATCAATAAATATTTTGATAATGTTGAGGTTTCGAGTTCATATAATTCGACATATACAACAACTGGTATTCAGTCCAATCCAAACTTTATGTTAGATACAGGAATTATGGGTGGCGGACAAGTGACTGGTAAAGATGAAAACGGAAACTTCTATACGCAGAATTTATATGGAGCGGTTACGATGATCGAATCATTTTCACCATTATTGGGAGTGGATTTAACATTCCGTAACAGTATGCAATTACGTGCGCAATATAACAGAGATCGTTTATTATCATTAAGTACAACAAATTATACGTATACAGAAGATTATGGATCTGAATATATTATTGGATTTGGGTATATTTTCAAAGATTTCAAAATGAAGATTCGTTACCAAGGAAATCAGAAAACAATCAAAGGTGATTTAAATATTCGTGGAGATTTCTCATTAAGAGATAATCAAACAACAATTCGAAAAGTAATTTATAACTTTGATGACGTACAAAATCCAAACATACCAACAAGTATTTATGGAGATTCGCAAATCACAGGTGGACAGCGAATTATGACGTTTAAGTTAACGGCAGATTATAACGTAAGTAAGAATTTGAACTTGAGATTCTATTGGGATCAGATGATGAGTAAATATAAAATTTCAACAGCTTTTCCAATTTCTCAAATTCGTGCCGGATTTAGTGCTACCTTTACATTCGGAAATTAAAAAAACAATAAAACAAACATTATGAGCATTCCAAACAATTTAAAGTACAGTAAAGATCACGAGTGGATTTCTGTAGAAGGAGACTTTGCAACAATCGGTATTACAGCTTTCGCACAAGGAGAGTTAGGAGATATTGTTTATGTTGACGTAGAAACAGAAGGAGAAACTTTAGGTCAAGAAGAAGTATTTGGAACAGTAGAAGCAGTAAAAACAGTTTCTGATTTATTTATGCCAATTAGCGGTGAAGTTGTAGAATTTAACACTGAATTAGAAGGTGAGCCAGAATTAATCAATACTGATCCTTACGGAAAAGGGTGGATTATCAAAGTTAAAATTGAAGATGCTTCTCAATTAGATACTTTATTAGATGCAGCTGCTTACGGAGAATTAATCGGTGCATAAGACAAAGAAAATAATATTTTTTGCATATGTAGCGTTGGTGTTTTATCTGACGCTACTTCCACAAGAAAATTTCTCGAAATTAAGCACAATCAAAGAATTAGAAATCTTTTTGGAGATTGATAATTTTGATAAAATAGTACATTGTGGAATGTTTGGGATGATGACGATTTTGTTATTTGTCGCATACAAATTAACAAACCTACGCTTGATGATAATTCCGTTTTTGGTAAGTTTCCTCATCGAAATTTTACAAGGCGTTTTAACTTCACTTCATCGTAGTTTTGATTTTGTCGATTTAATGGCAAACTTATCCGGAATCGCCCTCGCATATATCGCAATAACATATTATTTACAATATAAAAAAACTCAGTAGTATTACTGAGTTTTTTGTTTTTAGTATATTTAGAAATAAAATTTATTTACTATGTTTAAAACAAAAAGTATATGGAGTATGATAATTTTCTCTTCTTTATTTTTGATAGTTATTTATGTATTATTGAATAATCATTTTGATAATTCAACTAAGGAAAATTACAGATATACTATTGCTACTTTGACTAGAATTGATTTTATAGGTAAGAATTCTTCAAATAAAATAAAATTTAATTATTTATATAATGATAAATTAAATAATGGTAGTGACTATTTCGATAATGATAGCACATCTTTCTATAATAGTAAAATAGGTAAAAGATTTTTAGTTAAAATCAATAAAAATGAATGGGTTAATAGACTATTTTTTACGACTAAACTATATATAAATAAACCTGTTCTAGATAATATAAAAGAAGCTCCATCACAAGGTTGGAAAGAGTTACCAAGCTGGGCTAAATAATAAAATTTCACTTACGACTTCTTCATTTATATTATCAATTAAGAAAATGTCATTCCGAGTTTGTCGAGGAATCTGAGATTCTTCATTCCGCTAACGCTACATTCAGAATGACATTATACGTAAGTCATGTTGAATTCGTGTCAACATCACATCAAAATAAAAAAGCAAACTTTCGCTTGCTTTTAAATTGTATTCTAATTATATGTTTTATTGAAGTTCGAATTTCGAAACTCGGAATATGTTTTACCTGTTCACTTACTTCATCAATTCCTCTGGAATATCACAAATCGGAATTGGAACCATCTTGTGTTGGTTAATACGATTTAATCTCGAATAAATCTCGAAAACTTCTTTTTCTCTTCCTTCAAATTCATCTGCAGTTTTTCCAGCTTCTTTCGCTTTCATCGCCCATTCCAATTCATCGTAATTTGCTCCTAATTGATCTTCATCCGAACGATCATCGCCAAATAAACCATCGGTTGGTTTTGCTTTTTGAATATCTGTATTAATGCCTAAAAACTCAGCAATTTTATACACTTCCGATTTCATTAAATCAGCAATCGGACTAAGATCTACACCGCCATCACCGTATTTTGTATAAAAACCAACGCCAAAATCTTCGACTTTATTTCCTGTTCCTGCAACCAAATAATTGTGTAAACCAGCAAAATAATAAAGTGTTGTCATACGTAAACGAGAGCGTGTATTGGCCAACGCTAAATTCACTTTGTCTGTCGTTTCCGTTTCTGGTAAAGCCGAAACCATTGCATCAAAAGTTGAGGTTAAATCAACTTCTATCGAATCGATTGGCGACGAAAACTTATTTTTTAACCATTCAATATGACGTTTTGCTCTATCCGCTTGATTTTTTTCTTGATGAATTGGCATTTCCAAATTAAGCAAAGGATAACCTGTCATTGCACAAAGCGTTGAGGTTACAGCCGAATCAATTCCGCCCGAAATTCCAATCACAAAGCCTTTTTGGTGCGCTGTTTCCAAATAATCTTTCAACCAAGAAACAATATATTCTACAACTTTTTCAGTTTGCATAGTTTAATAATTTATTTCAAAGATAGCAGATTATGAAAAAAATTAGGGTTGAAAATACTACAGATTATTTTACTATTTTTGTTAGCTAAATAACCAAGCAATGAAATTTGTATATGGCTTAGCTTTTGCGAGTTTAATTTTATTTACTGCGTGCAAAAAAGAAAAATCGTGGGAAGTGGATGTCAAAGAACAAAATGTTCAGTTGAATATTCATGATATCAGCCAAGATTTTTTTAACGATTCGATTCCTTTAGCGGCTTTACGAAAAGATTATCCTTTCTTTTTTGATGCAAAAACTGCGGATGACGTATGGGAAAGTCAACGTCGTAATAAAGAAGAATTGAGTATTTATGGACAATCTCGAAAGGTTTTTGGAGATTTTAAAAACTTAAATCAATCGTTAACGCCGATGTTTCAACGTTACCAATTTTATTTTCCAGAATATAAAATTCCGACGGTTTATACCTATTCATCAGGTTTACAAAATATAGATTATCCTGTGATGTTTAGTCAGCAATCTGGCTTGATGTTTATTGCGATGGATGCGTATTTGGGGTCAAAGAATAAATTATATGATAGCATTGGCGTAGAACGTTATTTACGCACAAATTTAGATTTTAATCGTTTGCCTTCTCAAGCTGTTGATGCAATTGCGAATGATGTGGTAACATTTAGCCCAAGAAATCAATTATTTATTGATAAAATGATTTATGAAGGGAAGAAATTGATTTTGCAAGATGCATTGTTAACAGTTACACCAGACGAATATAAAGTTGGTTACACGCCAGAACAAATTCAGTGGTGTATTGAGAACGAAGGTCAAATTTGGAACTTTTTTGTGGAGCAAAATTATGTATTCAGTTCAGATGCTTCTTTGGATAAACGCTTTTTAGCAGTTAGTCCATTTTCAAAATTTAATAATGAAATAGAACAAGATTCTCCAGGAAGAATTGCGGCTTGGATTGGTTTGCAAATTATTCGCCAATACATGAAAGAGAATCCGAAGGTAGAATTGAAAGCTTTGTTAGATGATATGGATGGTCAAAAAATCTTCAAAGATTCTAAATATAAGCCAGCTTTAGAAAGTAATAATTCAACAAATTATACAACAAAAACAATTGATGGTAAAGTTTACCATTTTGTGAAATAAACTAATAATTAGAAGTTATGAGAACAACAAATATTACGGTAGAGATTGAATTGGACGAAAATCACGTACCAGAAAAAATGACTTGGAATGCACCAGACGGTGGAATTAGTCACGAAGAAACAAAAGCAATGTTACTTTCTGTTTGGGATGATAAAGCAAAAGAAGCTTTGCGCATCGATTTGTGGACAAAAGAAATGACACAAGATGATATGAAACGTTTCTTTCACCAAATTTTAATTTCGATGTCTAGTTCTTACGAAAGAGCAACAGAGGAAAAAGAAGTTGCAGAAAGAATCGCTGCTTTTGCAGAAGAATTTGCAATTGCTTCAAAAATTAAAGGTTAATTTACTGACCAAATAAAACTTTAAGTCGAATTTCGTAACATTTTGGTTAGAAATTCGACTTATTTTATATCTTTAATTTTCTGACAAGAATAGTCTATGAAACAATTATTTTTTACTTTACTATTTATTACTTCTCTTTCTTCGTTTGCCCAAGAAGAATGGACAATTGAAAAGTGTATTGAGTATGCTTCGAAAAATAATTTGACTGTTCAGCAGAATACCATCAACCAAGAAATTTTCAATAAAAATTTAGAGTTAACCTACAATGCATGGTTGCCAACGGTTTCGGGTTATGTAGATACTAATTTTACAATCGGAACGTATAATCCAACAATAGAAAAGGGATATTATCAATTTGCGCATTCATTTGGTGTACAATCTAGCATTAATATTTATAGTGGTGGAGTTGTTCAATTGAATAAAGACAAAGCTGCTTTGGAATTGGAAGCGTCGAAAGTGCAAACTGCGATGACGATAAATGATATTTCGTTGCAAGTAGCGAATTATTATTTGGCGGTTTTATTGAACAAAGAATTGAAACAAGTTGCAGTTGGAAATCTAACTATTTCGAAACAATTATTGGATCAAAATCAAAAAAAGTTTAAAGCTGGATCTGTAGCTCAATCTGTTGTAGCTCAATCTGAATCTGAAGTCGCGACAAATACACGTGAAGTGGTAAATGCACAAATCGAAATAGAGCGTGCATTGTTCAATTTAGCGATGTTGTTGCAATTAAATGATTACCGAAATTTTGCTGTAACCGATGTGAAGATTCCAGATAATGTTACGTCTCAATTGTATAATTTGGATGATGTGGTGGAAACGGCTTATCAAAATCAGCCTTCTGTCAAACATGCCGAATTGCAAATTGATGTTGCTGCGAAAGAAACTCAAATCGCGCGAACTTCATTATTTCCAAAAGTGACAGGAAGTTTCAATTTCGGAACGAACTATCTGCAATATTTCAACAAGAGATTACGCCAAGATGCGTTATTAGAGCAATTAGGACATAATGTAACAGGTGTTTTTGGAGTTGGTGTGACTATTCCAATTTGGAATCAATATTCCTATAAAATTAATATTCAGAAAGCATTAATCAACGAGGATTTAGCAAAAGTTGGTCTTTTACAATCGAAACAAGAGGTGTTGAAAAATGTTCAGTCTGCTTATTTCGAAGTAAATAGTTCTTATGCGTCATACGATTCGTCGAAAGAAGCGGTAAAATATGCGAAAATTTCATACGATTTTGCGCAAAAATCTTACAATGCCGGTGTAATTAATCAATATGATTTTAACCGTTCGCGTAATGATATGATGGTTGCAGAATCGCAAATGTTGCAAGCGAAATATAACTATATTTTCAAACAAAAAGTATTAGATTTCTATGCTGGCGTTCCTATTACGTTGGAAGAAAAATAGAGGTTTAACTATTTTAATAACCTTTTTTTGATATAATTTATTTCTAGATTTTTTAAATTTAGAAATGATAAATATTCAAGATTATATAAAAAGTTTTTTGTCTCACTTTCCAGAAAATGTAAATCAGCAACCTTGGGAAATCGTAGATAATTTAGAGGAAATTATTACCAATAAAATTCAGCAACTATCTGATGATTATACGATCGAAGGTAGTGTTGCGATTCATAAATCTGCAACTGTAGAGAAAGGAGTTACACTAAAAGGAACAATTATTATTTCAGAAAATTGTTTTATCGGAGCGCATGCGTATTTACGTGGACCAATTTTTCTTGCGAATTCGGTTATTGTTGGCCCGGGATCAGAAGTAAAACAAGCAATTCTTTTTGAAAAATCTGCAATAGCACATTTCAATTTTGTTGGAAATAGTTTAATTGGTGAAAATGTAAATTTTGAGGCTGGTTCTATTTGCGCGAATCATTACAATGAACGTATTGATAAAAATATTTCTGTAAAAGTCAACGATCAAATTATTTCAACTGGTGTAACGAAATTTGGAGCTTTGGTAGGAGACGATTCAAAAATTGGAGCAAATGCAGTTCTTTCTCCAGGAACTATTTTAGAACAAAATTCTATTGTGAACAGATTAGAATTGGTCAAACAAATCGATTAAAGCTAATTATTTTCTCCATTTCTGATAGAAAATCATCTTATCAAACATAAATCATCTAACTTTCGTGATGTATCTTTGCATCATGGCAACAATCTTAAATTTAGAAACTTCAACAAAAAATTGTTCAGTTTCGATTGCTAAAGATGGCGTTCAACTATGTTTGGTTGAAGAAAGTGATGAAAATTATGCACATGGCGAAAAACTGAATCAGTTTGTGGATTGGTGTGTGGAAGGTGCGCAAATAAATTGGAAAGATATCGAGGCGGTTTGTGTTTCAAAAGGTCCTGGGTCTTATACAGGTTTACGTATTGGCGTTTCGTCTGCCAAAGGTTTTGCATATGGTTCTGATATCCCGTTGATGGCGATTAATTCGTTGCAAATTTTGGCGGAATCACAATTAAATCAAGAGGTTGATTATATCATTCCGATGATTGATGCAAGACGAATGGAAGTCTATACAGCTTTGTTCGATAAGCAAGGAAATCAGTTAACAGAAACCGAAGCGAAAGTAATCGACGAAACTTCTTTTGAAGAATTGAAAGGAAAGAAAATTATTTTTGTGGGTGATGGAGCAGAAAAATGTCAAGAAGTTTTAGCGCATTTGGATGCTACGTTTATACAAACTTTTCCATCGGCAAAAGATATGATTCGTGTTGCGGAAGAAAAATTTAACCAAAAGTCATTTGAAGATGTTGCGTATTTCGAGCCATATTATTTGAAGGATTTTGTGGCTGGAAAAAAGAAATCTGAATAAAATAAAAAGAGATAATTTATGAAAAATCTTGTGTTGACAATCGCTTCATTATACGGAATGACGGCGGTTATATTAGGCGCTTTCGGAGCTCATGCGTTCAAGAAAATTTTACCTGCGGAAAAATTAGCAAGTTTTGAAGTAGGGGTACGTTATCAAATGTATCATGCAATAGTTTTATTAGCTGTTGGAATGTATTTTCAATTTAACAACGGATTAGAACGCTCTGCTGCTTGGTGTTTAATTGCCGGAACATTTGTTTTTTCTGTAAGTATCTATTTGTTGTCATTCGCAGAACATTGGAACGTAAACCTTAAATTTTTAGGACCAATTACGCCACTTGGAGGATTATTCATGATTATCGGTTGGGGTTTATTGGCTTGGATTTTTATGAAAGGAAAATAATTTTCTTTAAATTTATATAATTGTTAATCAGTTATATGAATTTGTGGAATAAATTATTGGTTGGATTATTATTTTTGCTTGCAATTAATACAAAAGCGCAAGATAAATTAGTGTTGACGACTCCTTTAATCTTTAAACATAGCAACTTTGAATTGAAATTGTTTAACAACCAACAATTCCAATACAAGTCGGTTTTTTATAACTGTATTGTAGAGTTAGATAAAAACGGTAAAGAAATCAATAATGCTAATTATGGTTTTGCTGAAGGAACTTATCAAGTAAAGGACAATAAATTAATCTTAACTGTAAAATCGTCAAGTAACTATTATTCTTTAGAAAAAGAATATTACTTTTTGATTCTTGATAAAAAGACTTTTTTGATAGCCAACAAGGATCGAAAAAATCTCAAAGAAGCAAGGATGAGAAGACCAAATAAATCTTTTCCGAATTATATTATAGATACAGATAATCGTAAAGAATATACATTTTATAGTACTAATCAAAAAGTAACTATCGAAGGTTACGAAAAAGATAAAATATATCAAATGTTTAAATAAAAAAGACACTTTATAAAGTGTCTTTTTTCTATTTTTAATTTTTTCCATTTATCATTTTAGAAACAATTCCAGAATTTTTATTGACTTCATCGATAATAACTCCTATGAGATGAATGAGAAAGAAGATAGGAAACCAATATATTGCAGTTTTATGCAGTTCTTCCATAGGGTCTTTGTAAGTTCCATTTCCCCACATTAAATAAAATCCTGTCACAATATTAATTAGCATTAACAAATAGAAAATAATATAAATTATTCCCTGAAATTTTTCGGATGTTGAATGACTTTTCAAGGGATTAGGAAATCGGATTCCCTTTACCAGCATATAAACAATTCGGACAGCAAAAAGACCTAAAGCGATATAAGCAAATATTTCGTGCCATTGCCACATTGGTTCTAAAGAACTTCTCCCAATTGTTTTTAAAGTAGCGTCAGAAATGTTTAAACCTTCTTTTGAAACTTCATTAGTAATCAAAGCAGAAAGATTTTTCTTGCTCATCCATTCCATTCTCAAAAAACCAGTTAAGAAAAGCATTATCATCGATATTCCGATTGTCCAATGTAATAATCGATGGGTTAAAGTAAACTTTTTCATAATTTATAGTGATTAAAAAAACCTCTCAAAATTGAGAGGTTTTTGTTGTATTTTTTTATTCAAAATCGTCTTCTGTGAATTCGAATTCTTCAAATGTACATTCTATTTCGAAAGGAATATCTTTTTCAGATTCTTCTACAAAATCTTGCACTTCACCTTTCCAATTCAAGGTCAAAATTCCTTTGTCGTTTACACTAAAAGTTAATTCGTTGTTTACCGTTTCGTAATCTTCTTCCGAAACATTCAACGTTGTGTAATATACTTCCACAGTTTCACCTTCTTCGTCTTCTTCCTCGGCAAAACCATAAGGAATAGAAACTTTTTTACCGTTTAATTCCTCCACAGATTCTACATCCAAAGGAAAATCATCAATAAATAAAGAAAGTTGAGGGAAATCGTTTTGTAACGAATCGCCTTCTACGTGTTCTAAGTCATCAGTCGAATGTATTTCGACCAACAAACATTTTTTATTTCCTTGAAAAACGACTTTGCATAACGATTTTTCAATATTATAATTAAATGTTTCATCCGGATGGAAGAACTTAATTGTTTTCATTGTTTTGTTAATGTATGTTATTAATTATGAGTACGAATATAATTAAGTTCAATTAATTATCACAAAAAAAATGAGAGAAATTATATTTTTTCGCCTCTAAACCAAAAAAGCCATCTATCTAAGATAAATGGCTTCTATTATTTTATGAATATTCAATTCGATTATTTTGCAGCTTCTTCAGTTGCAGCAGCTGGTTTAGCTGATAAATCTACTTGTAATAAAACTTCGTCTTTTACAATAGATCCTCCACCACCTGTGAAAACAATTCCGAAATCTTTACGGTTAATTCCGAATTCTTCAGATTTGATTGTAACACCATTCGCATCAACAGTTACATTAGCTTTGAAAGTAACATTTTTAGGAACTCCGCGGAAATCTAAGTTTCCAGAAATTTCTGAATTGTAATCTCCTCCTTCTAAAGCTTTAACTCCTGTAATTTCGAAAGTTGCAGTTGGGAATTTTTCAACGTCTAAGAAATCAGCAGATTTTAAGTGTCCGTCTAATTTTCCTTTGCTTTCAGCATCAGCATCTAAATCTTTAGATTCGAAAGAAGCAAAATTAGCAACAAATTTCCCTGATTCTAAAACTCCGTCGTGTACTTTTACAGAACCTTCTTTTAATTTTACAACTCCGTAGTGACCTTCTTCTGGTTTGTTGATATCGTCAAAAGTTTTTCCACCTTTCCAATTTACAACAGATGCAGTAGTATCAACAGCATATTCTGCCGCTCCTTCAGTTGATGTTGCTCCTTCTTGAGCTTCAGTTGCAGCTTTAGTTTCAGTTTTTCCTCCACAAGAAGTTAATGCAACAGCAGAAACAACAGCCAATCCTAAGAATAATTTTTTCATATTGCTTTTTTTAATTTTTTCTTTTACAAAACTATAATATAAATTAATAGTTGATATTGATTTATATCAATAAATGAAATAATTAAACAATTATTTCATATTGAATAAATCTAATACCTTAGCCAAACATAAGAAAAATTATTCAATCGTGCTAAACGTAAAACAACTCAGTTATAATTATCCAGATTTCGAAGAAAAAGTACTCGATAACATCAATTTTGCAGTTAACAAAGGCGAAGTGATAAGTATTATCGGAGAAAGTGGAAGTGGAAAATCAACTTTACTGAAATTGATTTATGGTTTGCTAGATTTTAAAGAAGGAGAAATTTACTATCATACTAAGAAATTACGTGGTCCTGCTTATAACTTGATTCCAGGTCATAAAATGATGAAATACGTAGCGCAAGATTATGATTTGTTAGATTTTGTGACGGTTGGCGAAAATGTCGGAAAATTCTTAAGCAATTTTGATTTAGAGCTTAAACAACAACAAATTGACGAAGCGTTAACGGTGGTTGAAATGTTAGACTTTAAACATATTTTTCCAAATAAACTGAGTGGAGGTCAACGACAGCGTGTGTCTATTGCACGAGCTTTGGCACAACAACCCGAAATTTTGTTGTTGGATGAACCTTTTTCTAATTTAGATCAAACATTAAAATTAACCATTCGAGAAAAAATTATGGATTGGTGCAAGGCGCATCAAATTACAGTGATTTTTACAACGCATGATTTGAATGATGCTTTTTATACTTCGGATAAAATTTTAGTTTTGCAAAACGGAAAAATGATTCAGTTTGATGAGGTCGAGAATGTGCGAAATTCTCCTACGACAGATTATGTGGCCAAACTTTTTGGTTATGTAAATGTGTTGGATGATTCGCAAGATTTAGGGATTGATTCTTCTAAAATAGTCATTTATCCAGAAGAAATTACAATTTCTAAAAATGGAAAATTCGAAGGAAAAGTAATTTCATCAAAATTTCAGGGAAGAGATTATTTGGTAAGATTTACATTCAAAAACATTGAATTGCTGACTTATTCTTCTCAAAAATTAACGAAAGATGAGTTGATACATTTTGAAGTTATAAAATATCATCAATTATGCATTTAGAAAGTTTACAAGTAACGGAATTGTGTAGCGAACGATTAATTTTGATGCCATTTACGATTTCCATTTGCGAAAATATATTACAAAATAATTATACCAAATTAGAGCAATTAAATTTGGTTAGAGGAAAAGGTTGGCCAGATGCAGATGTAATCGAAACATTGCCTCGAATTATTGTGAACTTGTCTAAAGTTGACGCACCAACAGGTTTCGAATCGTGGATGATTATCAAGAAATCAACGCGAGAAATAATTGGTGATATCGGTTTTAAAGGTTATAATTTCGTTGGAAGAAGTTGTGATATTGGTTACGGAATTATCGAAGCTGAAAGAAAGCAAGGATTTGCCGTGGAAGCTGCTGCGGAATTGATAAATTGGGCATTTACGAAAGAAACTTTAGAGGAAGTTACCGCTTGTTGTTTGATAGAAAATATTAGTTCAACTAAACTTTTGAAAAAACTAAATTTTTCTGAACTGACAAGAGATTCAACCATGATTTATTGGTCGTTGTTAAGAGAAAATAAATTGAGTTAAAGAATAGATTCCTCGATAAACTTGGAATGATAATCAGATATAAAAAAAGCGAAATTCAAATTTAGAATTTCGCTTTTTTGTTTTTATTTATTCAACAAGAAATCTAAAACTTCTGCTGTAAAATCTTTCGGATTTTCGGCATGTAACCAATGTCCTGCATTTGCAATTTTCTTGATTTCCGAATTTGGAAAACGTTCTTTGATAATCATTTCATCTTCTGGCATAATGTAATTTGAATTTGCGCCACCCAAAAATAAAGTTGGACCATCAAATTCTCCTTTCAATAATTCAGAACCAATCATCTCTTGGTAAAATTTCTCCAAAATAGCTAAATTGAATCGAAAAGCATATTTTCCATTATCGGCGTGATAAACGTTTTTCAACAAAAATTGTCGCACACCAATTTCAGAAATATATTGTTCTAAAGTTGCTTCTACATCTTTTCGAGTTTCAACTTGATCAAAATTAACAGATTTCAACGCTTTGAAAATCGCATTATGATGAGGTTGATAAGCTTTTGGTGCCATATCCGCAACAATCAAATGATCTAATCTATTTTGATGAATCATCGCAAAATCAATCACAATTCTTCCACCAAGAGAATGTCCCAACAAATGTGCTTTTTCGATAGAATTTGCATCCATATAATTCACGATATCTAGCGTCATCGCTGCTAAAGAAGAATCTTCGCTATGAAAACTACGCCCATGATTGCGTAAATCAATCAAATGTGTCGTAAAATATTCGCCAAAATGTTTTCCTAATGTGCTCCAATTATCCAATTGCCCGAATAATCCATGAAAAACCAACAAATGTTTTTCACCAGAACCAACAATTTTACTATGTAAGATTTCTGCCATTTTTTACAAATTTGCTAATTCAATTTTACGTAAATACGCTTGTATTGTATTTTCTAAACCTAAATATAGCGCTTCAGAAATTAATGCATGACCAATAGAAACTTCTGCAATTGTTGGAATTTCACGAATAAAATATTCAATATTATCTAAACTCAAATCGTGTCCGGCATTTACAGCCAAGCCATTTTCGATTGCCAATTTAGCTGTTTCTTTATATGGATTGATTGCTTCAAGATTTCCTAAACCATATTGCGTTGCAAATTCTTCTGTGTACAACTCGATTCGATTAGCACCAGTTTTCGCAGCACTTTCAATTAAAGCAGGATTTGGATCTAAGAAAATAGAAGTTCTGATTCCAGCATCTTTAAACGTTTTAATCACATCTGTTAAATAATCAAAATGTTTGATTGTATCCCAACCAGCGTTTGATGTAATCGCATCTTCTGCATCAGGAACCAAGGTAACTTGTTCTGGTTTTGAGTTTAAAACCAATTCCATAAAACTATCAATCGGTTTTCCTTCAATATTAAATTCAGTTGTTACAACAGGTTTCAAATCGTACACATCTTGGTAACGAATATGGCGTTCGTCTGGACGTGGATGAATCGTAATTCCCTGTCCTCCGAATTCCTGAATTTTGATTGCCGCTTCTACAAGATTTGGCGTATTTCCGCCACGCGCATTACGAATTGTGGCAATTTTATTTATATTAACACTTAATTTAGTCATGATTTTATATTATAATTTTTTTATATCAGAAAGCGAAATGCTTTGCATAATTTCTAAGTCAAATTTACGACAAGCTGTTAACAAATGATCGAAAATATCAGACTGAATTCTTTCAAACTCCAAATTGCTTGCCGAAGTTGTAAAACATCCAATTTCTATGGGCATTCCAAGCGGAGAAACAGGTAATTGTTTTACGATAATTGGATCATTTTGCGAAACTGTTTTCAAACTTTTTAAATAATGTTCAACATAAATTCTAAAAACACCAATATTGGTTAAGTTTTTACCATTAATATCTAAATCAGAATTTTCAATGTTTTGATTATAGATAGAGATTTCGTGACGTTTTTGTTGAATATAATGATGAATTAAAGTAATATTTTCGAAACGATTTAACATTTCTTCGTTACAAAACTGAAACGAATTTACATTAAACGAAACAGAACGTTTTATTTGACGTGTTCCAGTTGCCAACATCGCCATATGATTGGTTACCTGAGACGATACCAAATCTACAGTTGGAACCGTTGCAATAGATTTATCAAACTTCTCAATTTTTACTAAATTGATGTTAATTTCTTTTACTGTTCCTTCAATATCGCCTTTGGAAACGGTAATCCAATCGCCAACTTTTACAATTTTAGAATAGGAGATTTGCAAACCAGAAACAAATCCGAAAATTGCATCACGAAAAATCAATAAAACAGCTGCGGTTAAAGCTCCGAGAACAGTAATAATTGTGTTTTTATCAACCGTAAACAAAATCATTATTCCAGAAATAATCGCAAAAAACGTGATAATAAACTTCAACATTTGCCCAAAAGTTCGCACTCCAACTGTTGTATAACTATTTTCTTCGTTGTACACATCAATAATTGTATTGATAACTCGGAAAATAAGTTGCGTAAAAACGATTAATGAAATAAGTTGTGTAATGCGTTGAACAACATGAAAAATATTTCCTTCATTCTTGAACAAAATAACATTCATGCTTAATGCAAAACTGATTGGAATGAGATGAATAGCTGAAACAAAGACTTTGTTTTTGTACAAAAACTTCAACCAATCGTTTTCGGTGAAATTTTTCAGTTTTTTTAGAAGCGGAAGAATAATAGCTCTTAGCACAAAATCTAACACAAAAAGAATAGCTATCCAAGAGACAATTTCTAAGAAATTAAAAAGATTTTCAGACAAATCAATTTTGAAATATTGATTGAAAAAAAATTTTACACCATCAGAAAATTCTTCATAAAAAGATTTATCTTGCATAAGCTGTTAATTGAGTTTAAATAGATTTGTTTGTGCAAAGTTACAGTTTTAAAAATACTAAAATAATGGATAACGATAGTATACTAAATCTTATTAGTGGAATTTTATTGGTTGTTGGTTTGGTCGGAACTGTTTTGCCAGTTTTACCAGGAGCACCTTTGGCATTGGTCGGATTATTGGTTTTCAAATTCAGTGGTGATTGTAGTTACAATTGGGGAACGATAATTATTGCAGGACTTTTTGTGTTATTAGGTGCGCTTTTAGATTATTTATTACCAGCTTACATGACCAAAAAATTAGGTGGAACCAAATACGGAATTTGGGGATCTATTATCGGATTAATCATCGGATTATTTTTTCCACCAATTGGTTTTATTGTAGGTCCTTTTCTGGGAGCATTATTAGGCGAATTAATTTTTACTGCGGCTTCGCCAAAAGTTGCATTAAAATCTGCTTTCGGATCTTTTGTAGGATTTATTTTAACAACAGGTTACGACATTATTTTAACGTTAATATTTATCGGAATATTTGTATATCAATTGATGAATTAATCAGATTAAATGGTTGAAATTAGGTCAATAAAAAAAAATGACCTATATTTGCAAAGAATTTAAAGGAATAAATGGAGGAGGGCTGGTTATAGCTCTCTTTTTCGTTGTATATGGATTCAAGTAAAGTAAAACAGCTGATAGACGAAGCAATTGCGGAAAATCCGTCATTGTTTCTTATCGATTGGAAAATCACTCCAGATGATAAAATTGTAATTTTAGCAGATGGAGACGAAGGTCTTTCAGTCGAAGAAATTGTAAGAATAAGCCGACATGTAGAGCATAATCTTGATAGAGAAGAATGTGACTTTGCATTAGAGGTTTCCTCTCCTGGTGTAGGAAGTAACCTAACCATGCCACGTCAATTTGCTAAAAATGTAGGAAGAACTTTAGAAGCTACATTAAATGACAAAGTGATGGAAGGCGAAATTGTAGAAGCCGATGAAGAAGGTGTTACAATTTTTTGGGAAGCACGCGAACCAAAACCTGTAGGAAAAGGAAAAATTACAGTAGAACACGAAGAAAAAATAAATTACGCTGACATTAAGAAAGCGATTATAAAAGTCACCTTTTAAAAAAATTAAAGTTTAATGGACAATCTTGCATTAATTGAATCTTTTGGAGATTTTAAAGACGATAAGAACATCGACCGTATTACGCTGATGGCAATCTTAGAAGAAACCCTGAAAAGTGTTTTGAAAAAGAAATATGGTACAGATGATAACTTTGATATTATTGTAAATCCTGATAAAGGAGACTTAGAGATTTGGCACAACCGTATTGTTGTAGAAGACGGTTTCTCAGAAGACGACGCAACAGATATCGAATTATCTGAAGCACGTAAAATTGAGCCAGATTTTGAAGTAGGTGAAGAAGTATCGGAAAAAATTCCGATCGAAGCATTAGGTCGTCGTGCGATTTTAACATTACGCCAAACATTGGTTTCTAAAGTAATGGAGCATGATAACTCTAATTTATACGAGAAATTTAAAGGTTTAATTGGAGAAGTAGTTTCGGGAGAAATCCACTATGTACGTCACAAACAAGTGATTATTATGGATGACGAACAAAACGAAATGATTTTACCAAAAGAAAATCAAATACCATCAGATTTTTTCAGAAAAGGAGATACATTACGTGCAGTTGTAGATGATGTAAAATTAAGAGGAGCAAAACCTCAAATTATTTTATCTAGAACATCACCAAAATTCTTAGAGAAATTATTTGAACAAGAAATTCCAGAAATTTTAGACGGATTAATTACAATCAAAAATGTAGTTCGTATCCCTGGAGACAAAGCAAAAGTTGCAGTAGAATCTTATGATGATCGTATCGATCCAGTAGGAGCTTGTGTCGGAATGAAAGGATCTCGAATCCATTCAATTGTACGCGAATTACGTAACGAGAATATCGACGTAATTAACTACACAAATAACATGAGTTTGTTTATTCAACGTGCTTTAAGCCCAGCTAAAATTTCGAATATCGAAATTAATGAAGAAGAAAACAAAGCCTTAGTTTACGTAAATGCAGACGAAGTTTCGAAAGCAATTGGTAAAGGAGGTTACAATGTTCGTTTAGCTTCTAAATTAGTTGGAATGGAAATTGATATTTTCAGAGAAGGAGCCCAAGACGAAGACGTAGAATTATCAGAATTCTCAGACGAAATCGATGCGTGGGTAATCGATGCATTTAGTGCTATCGGGTTAGATACTGCCAAAAGTATTTTAGAACAAGATGTTGATGATTTAATTAAACGTACGGATCTAGAAGAAGAGACGATCTTAGACGTAATCCGTGTGTTAAAAGAAGAGTTTGAAGATTAATTCATTCTCAAGTCATAAACAATTCATACATTTGCAAACATTAAAATAAGAGATTAGCTTCATATGTCGGAAACAATAAGATTAAGTAAAGTATTAAAAGAATTAAATATATCAATAGATAGAGCTGTTGATTTTTTAGAAGGGAAGGGTACAACAGTAGAAAAAAATCCGAACTCTAAAATCGACGTGCCAACTTACGATATTTTAGTTAATGAGTTCCGATCTGATGCTAAACAAAAGCAAGCTTCCGGTGAAGTAGTCATTAACAAAATTTCAGATATCAAAGCCGCTGAGAAAAAAGAAGCAGAGGCAAAAGCTGCAACTGAAAAACCAGTAGAAAAGAAACCTGAAATCATTGAAACGACGAAAGTTGAATTGGAAGGACCAAAGACTGTTGGAAAAATAGACTTAGATGCTTTGAAACCTAAAGCCAAAGTAGAAAAACCTGCGGCAAAAGAAGAGGTGAAGAAAGAAGAAATCAAGAAAGAGGAGGCACCAAAAGCTGAACCTAAAACTGAATCAAAAGAGGAACCGAAAGGACCGAAAGTGATAAAAGTTATTGATCTTGATAAAATAAATAATACAGGTAAACCTAAAAAGCAAGATTCTCCAGCTCCTAAAAAAGAGCAAGCAGAACCTAAAAAGGCGGAAGCACCGAAGGCGGAAGTTAAAAAAGAGGTGAAGAAAGAAGAACCTAAAAAGGTGGAAGAGGTTAAAAAGCCTGAAATAAAAACGGAAGCGAAGCCTGAAGTGAAGAAAGAAGAAATTGAAGAAGTAGCAGCAGTTGAACCTCAAAAAATTGAAACTGTCTACACAAAATTAGATGGACCTAATTTTACAGGTGCAAAGATTGACTTATCTAAATTTGATAAGAAAAAAACTGACGATAAAAAAGGGAATCAAAAAGGTGCTAATAACGCTGCTGACAAGAAAAAGCGCAAACGTATCCAGAAAAACGTTAAACCAGAAGATGTAACAAAAGCTGGAGAAAACGGAGGAAACAATAATAATCGTCAAGGTGGTAACAACAACCACGGAGGAAATAATAATAACCGCCAAGGTGGTAATAACAACCATGGAGGAGGAAATAATAACAACCGTCAAGGAGGTCAAGGACAAGGAGGAAATCGCCCAGGAGGTCAAGGTGGAAATCGTCAAGGTGGTGGAAACTTTAGAGGTGGAAACAACCGTGGACCAAGAGTTCCTCAAGTAGAACTTTCTGACGAAGATGTTAAAAAACAAATTAAAGACACTTTAGATAAACTTACTAACAAAGGAAAAGGATCTAAAGGGGCTAAACACAGAAGAGACAAACGTAAAGAACGTCGTGAGTTTGCTGAGCAAGAGCAAGAAGCAATGGACATGGACAAAACTTTACATGTAACAGAATTTGTAACGGTTAACGAATTAGCTTCGTTAATGGATGTTTCTGTTACAGAAGTTATCTCTGCATGTATGTCATTGGGAATCATGGTTACCATGAACCAACGTCTTGAAGCGGATACAATTCAATTAGTTGCAGATGATTTCGGATTCGAAGCAGTATTTGCTAATGCTGAAGAAGAAATCTCAACTGAAGAAGAAGAAATCGATAACGAAGAAGATTTAGTAACTCGTGCGCCAATTGTAACTGTAATGGGACACGTTGACCATGGTAAAACATCTTTATTAGATTATATTCGTAAAGCAAACGTAATTGCTGGTGAGTCTGGAGGTATTACACAACACATTGGTGCGTATAACGTAACATTGCCAAGTGGTAAGCGTGTAGCGTTCTTAGATACACCAGGTCACGAGGCCTTTACAGCGATGCGTGCTCGTGGTGCTCAAGTAACGGATATTGCAATTATTGTAATTGCGGCCGATGACCAAATCATGCCACAAACACGTGAAGCAATTTCTCACGCTCAAGCAGCTGGAGTACCAATGGTATTCGCTATCAATAAGGTTGATAAACCAGCAGCTAACCCAGAAAAAGTAAAAGAGCAATTAGCTCAAATGAACTTATTAGTTGAAGACTGGGGTGGTACTTACCAATCTCAAGAAATCTCGGCTAAATCTGGTTTAGGAGTAGAAGATTTATTAGAAAAAGTATTATTAGAAGCTGAGGTATTAGACCTTAAAGCGAATCCAAAACGTAAAGCATCTGGTACAGTTGTAGAAGCTGCATTAGATAAAGGACGTGGATATGTTTCGACAATTATTGTACAAACAGGTACATTACACATCGGAGATTATGTATTAGCAGGATCTCACCATGGTAAAGTTCGTGCAATGTTAGATGAGCGTGGCAACAATATCAAAGTTGCTGGACCATCAACACCAGTTACAATATTAGGATTAGCAGGTGCGCCAACTGCAGGTGATAAGTTCAAAGTTTACGAAGACGAACGCGAAGCGAAACAAATTGCAACTCGTAGAGATCAATTACAACGTGAGCAAACTATTCGTACACAAAAACACATCACACTTGATGAGATTGGACGTCGTATCGCTTTAGGAGATTTCAAAGAGTTGAATATTATCTTGAAAGGGGACGTGGATGGTTCTGTAGAAGCATTAACAGACTCTTTACAAAAACTTTCAACAGAAGAAATTATTGTTAACATCTTACATAAAGGAGTTGGACAAATTACAGAATCTGACGTATTATTAGCTTCTGCTTCAGATGCGATTATTATCGGATTTAATGTTCGTCCTGGTGGATCTGCTCGTGATATTGCAGAAAAAGAAGAAGTTGAAATTAGAACTTACTCAATTATTTATGCTGCGATCGAAGAGATCAAAGAAGCGATGGAAGGAATGTTATCTCCAGAGTTGAAAGAGCAAGTAACAGGTAATATTGAGGTTCGTGAAACATTCAAAGTAACGAAAGTTGGTACTATTGCTGGATGTATGGTCTTAGACGGTAAAGTTTACAGAAACTCTAGTATTCGTATCATTCGTGACGGAGTTGTAATCCACGATGGTGAATTAGCTTCATTGAAACGTTTCAAAGATGACGTGAAAGAAGTTAGTAAAGGTTACGAATGTGGTCTTAACATCAAAAACTTCAACGATATTCAAGTAGGTGACATTATCGAAGCTTACGAAACTGTAGAGGTTAAAAAGAAATTGAAATAATCAATTCTCAACAAATATTTTAAAAGGAGCTCAATTTGAGCTCCTTTTTTTATGAAATTTTATTTAATAAAAATCAATACTCTACTTGTTATATAGAATTATATTCTGTTATTAATCTTATTTTTAGAATAGAATCTCTGTTTAACGTTAATTTAAAGTTTTCTTTTATTTTATTTAAAAACGACTTGTTTTATATTCTATAAAGTCTATAAATTTGCTAGACTTTTAAAATTGTAAATATGAACAAGAAATTATACTCACTCAAAAAAATATTTTTTCTAACTGCTCTTTTCGGCGGAACATTTTTATTCGCCCAAACTAAAGTCACAGGTACGGTTGAAGATATAAATGGACCAATCGATCAAGCAACGGTTAATGTAAAAGGAACAAATATTACGACGACAACAGATGCAGATGGTTTATATCAATTAACGTTAGAGCCTGGGAAGTATGAAATTATTGTTTCAAAAATAGGTGAGCCAACAACGACGCAAACGATTAATGTGCTTGATGAAAATGAAGTTTCTTTAGATTTCTTTTTACAATCAATCAATTCGGATACTGATCTTAGCGAAGTCGTTTTGATTGGTTCACGTGCAGTTGGACGTACACAATTAGATTCTTCAACACCAGTTGATGTGATAGATATTAAAGAGGTGACAAAAGAAGTAGGACAAGTTTCGTTGAATCAAATCTTAAATTATGTTGCGCCATCTTTTAGCTCGAATACGCAAGTTATTTCTGACGGAACAGATCATATAGATCCTGCTTCTTTGCGTGGTTTAGGACCAGATCAAGTACTGGTTTTGATTAACGGAAAGCGTCGTCATACAACATCATTGGTTAATATTAATGGTTCGTTTGGTAAAGGTTCTGTTGGTACAGATTTGAATGCGATTCCAACTTCTGCGATCAAAAGAATTGAAATTCTTCGAGATGGAGCTGCTGCCCAATATGGTTCTGATGCGATTGCAGGTGTGATTAATATTGTCTTAGAAGATTCGACAGATAAACTACGTGCGTCAATTTCGTATGGAGGAAATCTTTCGAAAAATGCAGAAGATAATTTTGATGGTGAAACTTTTCAAGCGAATGTAAATTATGGTGTAAAAGTGGGTGAAAAAGGAGGATTTGTAAATGTTGCAGGTTCTTACGACAAGCGTCAACCATTCAATCGCCAAAAAGAATTTACAGGAACAATTTTCTCAGATTATAATCGACCAGATTTATACCCAAATCCAACTGGAAAAGATATTACAGAGGAAGAATTAGCGCGTCGTGGAGAAACGCGTGCTGATTATGTTTCGCGCATTGGACAATCAAAAAATGAAGGAGGAGCGATTTTTATTAATTCACTTTTTCCAGTTTCAGATAAAACCGAAATTTATGCATTTGGAGGATTAAATTATCGTTTGGGTGAATCGGCGGCTTTTCGTCGTCAGCCTGCTCAGTTACATCAAACAGTAGCGTCAATTTATCCAAATGGATTTTTACCATTAATTCAAACTAATAATTACGATCGCTCTTTAGCAGCGGGAATTCGTAGTGAAATTAACGGTTGGAAAGTTGATTTTTCGAACACATACGGAAATAATACCATCGATTTTGGAGTAAAAAATACAGTTAACGCATCGATGAAAGAATCTTCACCAACATCTTTTGAAGCTGGTGGATATCGTTTTACGCAGAATACAACCAACCTGGATTTTACGCGTTTTTTTGATGATGTTTTAGCTGGAATTAATGTCGCTTTTGGTGCAGAATTTCGTTATGAAAATTATCAAATTGTAGGAGGTGAAGAGTCATCTTATGCGAATTATGGTAAAGTTCGTCAAATTGGTGTAGACGGAAATGGAAAGCCAATTTATGTACAAGATTTTAATGGAAATATCAATACATTATTCGCTGTAAATGGTACTGCTTTAGCAGGTGGAGCGCAAGCTTTTCCAGGATTTTTACCAGCGAATGAAGTCAATGCAAATCGTCATTCTGTTGCGGCGTATTTAGATACTGAATTTAATTTTACGAAAGATTTCTTAGTGGCTGCTGCGTTACGTTATGAAGATTATTCAGATTTTGGTTCAACATTAAATGGAAAAATTTCGACTCGATACAAATTAGGAAACTATGTGTTGAGAGCCGCAGCAAGTACAGGATTTAGAGCGCCATCTTTACATCAATTATATTTTAGTGCAACATCAAGTTTATTCTTAGATGGAGCAATTTCTAATTCAGGAACTTTTACAAATGATAGTCGTGCTGCAAAATTATTAGGAATTCCACAATTGAACGAAGAAAAATCGAAATCAGTTTCGGCTGGAGCTACGGCAAATTGGGGAAAATTCAAATTGAGTGTTGACGGATATTTCATTAGAATTGATGACCGAATCATTTACACAGGATCTTTCACAGGAAGTAATGCAGCAAATGCATCAGCACAAGATAAAGAGATTTACGAATTATTGCAACAAGCAAATGCAACTTCAGCTCGTTTCTTCGCAAATGCAATTGATACCGAAACGAAAGGAATAGATGTTGTTTTGACGTATCAAGATCGTTTGGGAGCAGGAAAATTACGTGGAGATTTATCGGCGACTTTTAGCAAGACAAATGTTGTGGGTGATGTACATGCTTCCGATTTATTGAAAGGAAAAGAGTCTACTTATTTTGATCGTTCAAGTCGTATTTATTTAGAATCGGCTATACCTCGTACAAAAATTAATTTATCCATGAATTATTCATTGGATAAATGGAATGTTTACTTAAGAAACGTGTATTTTGGAGAAGTTGATGCAGCGACAAATACGGTGGCCGATTCGCAAACATTTAGCGGAAAAGTTGTAACAGATTTGAGTTTTGGTTATGCTTTCAACAAAAATATTTCGTTAACAATAGGAGCAAATAATTTGTTTGATATCTATCCTGATGAAACGAAAATTGGAGGAAATAGAGGAGCAGGATATTTTGTGTATTCACGTACTGGACAACAATTCGGAACAGGAGGACGCTTTGCTTTCGCTCGTTTATCATTAAGTTTATAATTTAAATAGTTTATATGTTTTACCAAATCTTTGTCGTAATTGATGAAGGTTTGGTATTTTTGTTTAAATCGATTTTATGAAAAAAATATCATTTATTATAGTTTCATTCTTCGCGATTATTCAGTTGAATGCGCAAGAATCTTACAAAAATGGAGCTGTTGTAACAGCTCATCCCGAAGCTTCAAAAGTTGGAGTTGAAATTCTAAAAAAAGGTGGAAATGCGATTGACGCTTCTATTGCAGTTCAGTTTGCGTTGGCGGTTGTTTATCCAAATGCAGGAAATATTGGTGGCGGTGGATTTTTGGTTTATCGTGATTCAAAAGGAAAGACCGATGCGTTAGATTATCGTGAAAAAGCACCTTTGAAAGCGAGTGAAGATATGTATTGGGACAAAAATGGAAATGCAATTACTGATCTTAGTTTGTATGGACAATTTGCTGCAGGAGTACCCGGAACAGTCGATGGAATGGTGAAAGCGCATGAAAAATATGGGAAATTAAATTGGAAAGAATTAGTTCAGCCAGCTATTAATTTAGCTCAAAAAGGATTTAAAATAACAAAACAACAAGCGAGCGAACTGACAAATAAGCATAATGATTTTGTAAAATATAATTCAAAAACGAATGCTTTAACGTCTAAATCATCTTGGAAAGAAGGAGATTTGTTGGTTCAAAAAGATTTAGCAAATACATTAAAATTAATTCAACAAAAAGGTCGTGCTGGTTTTTATGAAGGAAAAACGGCTGATTTAATAGTGAAAGAAATGAAACGCGGAAACGGAATTATTTCTCATGAAGATTTAAAAGAATATCAGTCAGTTTGGAGAACGCCAGTTTCTGGAAATTATAAAGGTTTTAAAGTGATTTCGATGCCGCCGCCTTCAAGTGGAGGAATTGCATTGGTTTCGTTATTTCAATCAATCGAAGATTATCCAATTAATAAATGGGGATTTCAGGCAGATTCTACAATTCAAGTGATGGTAGAAGCAGAGCGTCGCGTTTATGCAGATCGAGCAGAACATTTAGGTGATCCAGATTTTATAAAAGTTCCGCAAAAACAATTATTGGATAAAAGTTATAATGTGAATCGAATGAAAGATTTTTCGTTTGATAGAGCAACACCTAGTTCAGTAATCAAAGCGGGTGAAATAATCGGTAAAGAATCAATGGAAACGACGCATTATGTAATTGTTGATAAAGATGGAAATGCAGCTTCTGTAACGACTACTTTGAATAATTCGTACGGATCTTTGGTTGTTGTAGAAGGTGCAGGATTTTTGTTGAATGATGAAATGGATGATTTTTCTGTAAAACCAGGTACACCGAATTTGTATGGTTTGGTTGGAGGAAAAGCAAATGCGATTGAACCTTCGAAAAGAATGCTAAGTTCGATGACGCCTTCGATTTTAGAGAAAGATGGTAAATTGTTTATGGTTGTGGGAACACCAGGTGGTTCTACAATTATTACGTCTGTTTTTCAAGCAATTTTGAATGTTGTTGATTTCGGAATGACGATGCAAGAAGCTGTTGCAGCACCAAGATTTCATCATCAATGGTTGCCAGACCAGATCGATTATGAACCAAATGCGATATCAGAAAATGTTCGCGAAACGTTAAAACAAAAAGGTTATAAGTTGAAAGAACGTAAACCTTATGGACGTGTAGAAGGAATTTTGGTAAACAAGGATGGAACGTATCAAGCTGGAGCAGATCCGCGAGGAGATGATAAGGCAGTAGGGTATTAAAAAAGTTAGATAAACAAAAAGGCTATTCAATTGAATAGCCTTTTTAATATTATAAATAATTATTTTACCAACCTTTTATAGCTCCACCTTTGAATACTTCGTCTGCTTTTTTAACAACTTGTTCAGATTGGTATGCTTGTACAAATTTCTTCACTTTTTCATCGTTTTTGTTGTCTTCACGACTCACAATGATATTGACATAAGGCGATTCTTTATCCTCTGTAAAAATTCCTTGTTTTTTAGCATCTAAACCAGCTTGTCCTGCAAAATTATTATTAATAACAGAAATCGCTACTTTTTCATCATCTAAAACACGAGGTAATTGGGGAGCTTCTAATTCTAAAATCTCTAATTTTTTAGGATTAGAAACAATATCAGTTAATTTAGGAAATAAACCCACACCATCTTTCAATTTAATTAAACCTATTTTTTGTAACAACAATAAAGATCGACCTCCATTAGCTGGATCATTCGGAATAGCAATTGTATTACCTTCTTTTAATTCATTTATAGATTTTATTTTTTTAGAATATCCAACGATTGGGTATAAAAATGTATTTCCAATAGGTTCTAATTTGTAACCACGTTGTTTTTCTTGTTCTTCTAAAAATGGAACTGTTTGGTAAGCATTAACATCTAAATCACCTTGATTCAACGCTTCATTCGGAATAATATAATCATTGAAAGTAATCAATTCTACTTCCAAATTGTATTTTTCTTTTGCAACTTGTTTTGCAATTTGAGCAACCTCAAATTCAGGTCCAGTCATTACACCAACATTTATTGTATTTGCATCAGTTTTAGATTCTCCACATGATGTTAAAGCAAGTGCTGATAGTGTTGTAAGAAGTATATTTTTAATTAACTTTTTCATTGTTTAAATTATTTATGATTGAATTTTTTTGATAAGAAATCACCAGTAAATTGGATGATAAAAACGATAATTATTAATAGAATTAAAACGGTATTCATTATAAAAGTATCATATCCAACATACCCATATTGATAACCGATTTGTCCTAATCCGCCAGCTCCTACAGCGCCACCCATTGCCGAATAGCCGACTAAAGTAATTAACGTAATTGTTGCGGCATTTATTAACGATGGTAATGCTTCTGGTAACAAAACTTTGAAAATGATTTGCGAAGGTTTTGCACCCATAGAACGTGCTGCTTCTATCAAACCTTCAGGAATCTCTAATAAACTATTTTCTACTAAACGCGCTATAAATGGTGCGGCTCCAATACTAAGAGGTACCAAGGCAGCAGAAACGCCGATTGATGTTCCAACTAAACTTCGTGTAAAAGGAATCATCCAAACGATTAGAATAATGAATGGAATTGATCTGAAAATATTGACAAAAAAGGCTAAAATTTGATTAACCAATTTGTTTTCTAATAATTGTCCTTTTCTCGTTAAAAACAAGAATATTCCGATTGGAAGACCAAGTACAAAACCAAAAAATCCGGAAACAAATGTCATTAAAACTGTTTCCCAAGTTCCCTTAAGTAATAGATTAATAACTGCTTCTGACATAACCGATTTTTTCTAAATTAAATTTATTTTGCTGTAAATATGTTTCGATTGCTGAGTTTTCTTTTGAATTAATTTTCAAGAAAAATGTTCCGTAATTGATTTCTCCAGCATATTCGATTCTTGAATTTACGATTTCTGCTTCAATATTATGCAACGAATTTATTTCTGCAATAAGTTGATTGAATTTTGGTTGATTCGTGAAATTGATTTTATAAATTATTGAGTTATTATCTGAATAAGTATCAACCAAATTTTTCTGAAAACTTAGAGGTAAAGCTATGTCCAATGAATTTTTGATAAATTCTTGCGTGATATTCTCTTTCGGATTTGTGAAAATTTCTTCTACTGTACCATGTTCTACTAATTTTCCACTTTCAATCACTCCAACTTCATCACAAATAGAATTGATTACTTCCATTTCATGGGTGATTAAGAGAATCGTTAGATTTAATCGTTGATTGATTTCTTTCAACAATTTCAAAATAGATTTTGTAGTCGCAGGATCTAACGCACTTGTCGCTTCGTCACATAACAAAACTGTTGGATTATTAGCCAAAGCACGCGCTATTGCAACACGTTGTTTTTGTCCGCCTGATAAATTTGTAGGATATTCTTTTGCTTTTTCGTGAATATCAACAAGGTGTAAAAGTTCGTCAACCTTTGTTTTTATTTGGCTTTTTGAGATACCTTCCAATTCCATCGGAAAAGCAATATTTTCTTCTACAGTTCGCGAAGAAAGTAAATTGAAATGTTGAAAAATCATACCGATTTTTCTTCTTTCTAAAGTTAATTTTGAATTATTTAAGTTCAATAAATTTGTTCCATTTATCAAAACTTCTCCTGTATCAGGTCGTTCTAATAAATTAACACAGCGAATCAAGGTGCTTTTTCCGGCACCAGATTTACCAATGATTCCAAAAATTTTTCCTTCTTCTATCTGCAAAGAAACATCGCGCAAAGCATGAATTTCTCTTTTAGAAGTTCTGAAAGTTTTGGATATATTTTTTAGTTCAATCATTCTAAAAATCTTAATAAAAAAACCTCTCAATTATTATAAATAAATGCAGAGAGGTTGTGTTTTTTTTTGCTTTTATAAAGTCTATTAAAATTATGGACTTATAAAAAGTTATGCAAAAATAATTAGTTTTTTTTGAATGATTTTTTATTAAAAATGAAATTTATTCTACAAAATAACCATCTTGCAGGATAAATTTTCTAATTAATATTTAAGATTACGATTTATTATTGTATAATCGAAATTCATAGTAATTATTTCTTAAGATAAGATATCTCTAATTTCTGGATTTTTTTCAAACTGCGCTTTAGCAAAAGGACACAAAGGAATTACTTTGATATTATCTTTTCTCACCCAATCTACTAAGGCTAATAAAGCTTTTTTACCAACACCTTGTCCACCATATGCTTCGTCAACCTCTGTATGATCGATAATAATTTTATCATTACCAGCCCAAACGTAATCCATTTCTCCAGCTTTTTTATCACCATCTAAAACGACAAAAGCACCATTTTTCTTATCATCAATTTGTTTAATTTCCATGAGTTTTATTTTTTAAGTTGTTTATTAATCTTCTAAAGTACCAAACTTTCCGTTATTAAAATCCTCAAAAGCTTCGCGAATTTGCTCTTGTGTATTCATCACAAAAGGACCATAGGAAGCGATTGGCTCATTCAAAGGTTCTCCACTCAAAATTAATACCACACTATTTTTTGTTGCTTCAATTGAGAAATCTTCGCCTTCGTTTGTAAACAATAATAAGTGATCCGTTGGAACAATTTCTTGGTTGTTCACTTTTACTTCTCCATCAATAACTAATAAAACGGTATTGTAATTTGCAGGAAAATTAAAATTAGCTTTTCCATCTTCATTCAGTTTTGCATTCAGCATATTAACAGGAGAAAATGTTGATGCAGCACCTTTTGTTTGGTTATATTCACCAGAAATAACTTCGATAAAACCATTTTCAACTTCTACAGTTGGAATATCTTTATGTTCAATCGCTTGATATTTTGGAGTGCTCATTTTATCCTTTGCAGGAAGATTTACCCACAATTGAACCATTTGAAAAATTCCACCTTGTTTATAAAATTCTTCGGCATGATATTCTTTGTGTAGAACACCCGAAGCTGCTGTCATCCATTGTACATCGCCTTGATGAATTGTTCCTCCTCCACCAGAACTATCGTGATGAGAAACGCTTCCTTCATAAGAAATAGTTACAGTTTCGAAACCACGATGTGGATGCACGCCAACACCTTTTGGTTTGTCTGTTGCTGGAAAATTGAATTTAGAATTGTAATCTAACATAATAAATGGATCCATTCTTTTCATATCTAAATGATAACCACTTGGAATAAAATTGTGAACTCTAAACCCATCTCCAACGAAGTGAGGTTCTCTTGGAGCGATAACTATTTCTATATTTTTTGTATTCATAATGATTTTTTTATATGTTTTTATTTTTGTTATACAAATTTACGAAGCTAAATAGTTGATTATATTGATGTAGGTTAAGAAGTTTTAATTGAATAAGTTAACATATATCAATGGTTTGTATGATCTGTTAAATTTAAATAGTTCTAAAATATAGATGAACGATGTTTGTCTAATTATTGTTTTTTTTATATTTGGTTGTATCTATCTAACAAAATAAATAAAAATGAAAAAAAATTCAATAGTTTTAGGTGTATTTGCATTAGTTACATTAGGATCTTGTAAAAATGAAACACCTCAAGAAAAAGCGCAAAAAGAGTCACAGAAAGCTTTAGACAAAGCGTATGATGCAAACGAAGCAAATCAAGTTGCGACAAAGCTGTAGTAAAATCAGATATTGCAACAGTTATTTATACAGATATTGCTGCCGCAAATGCTGCTGTTGCTAAAATTCCGATGCCTGCATTGTTAAATGATAAAGCTAAAAAATTAGCAAGTGATTTGGGTAAAGCGTTGATTGATAGTATTAATGTAAAAGACGCAAAAGAAATAGAGAAATCTGAAAAGAAAATTACTGATTTGAAAAATGATGTTGAAAAAGCTTATCAAGACAGTAAAATAAATGTTGAGGATCGTGATGCAATCAAAACATATATCGAAGATTGTGTAAGAGCTGCAGTAGCTACTGTTGTAGCTATACATTCTTAATATTCTTTTTATAGAAGTATAAAGCCCACCTCAATTGAGGTGGGTTTAGTTATATATAATAAATTCTCATCAACCATATTAGGAAGTGTAACCTTTAGCAAAGGCTCTTCTTCCATGGCACGTTTTGTCGAAAAGATAGCTTCATCGTTTCATTCACATCCCAATGTATATTGATTTTAAACTGTTTTCAGCATCAGAATTTTATTCAACTGTTTATTTCAGGTCTATGAGATCACAATTAAACAAATAAATTAGTCAAGTAGTTTTTCTATAAATTCATTATTCTGAATTCTAATTTTTATAAAATTATCGCTATTAATTAAAAAATCTAAATATTTTTTAATAAGTATATCGCCGTATGATTTTTTAATTTTATTGATTAAATCAAGTTCCATATCTTTTTGAGAAGAATAACTGTAGAGATAAGCTAAACGTTTAAGTAAATTTATTAAGAAGGTATTTTTGTTAAATAAAAAGAGTTGATCAAAATAACATAAAATTATTTCAGCTGGAACATAATTACTTATTACATCGATCATTTTTTTATACTCCTTTTCAGCATCTAATATCTTAAAATATAAATCAATACAATCATCTGATTCGTAAAAATTTATTTTAAGATTAGTAAGTGTTTTCGTTCTGAATTTTTTAAACTTTTCTTCTTCATTTAAATGATTTTTTATAAAAAGAAAATCTTCTAATGATGGATTGTAAGGGAATTTTAAAAGTTTTATTTCTGTATATTTAGGCAAATCATTTGTCTGTTTATAAAGTTTTTCTAGAATATTGTAATAAGGGTAGTTGTATTTTTCTTTAGAATTGTTTGAAATAATATCTTTACAATAAGCTTCTACAGCAATATGGTCAGTTTTCATTAGTTCTTCTAAAATCATTAAATTATAGTCATTTTGATAAATTGATGGTTTGAAATAATCTTTTATTTCTGTAAACAACTCTGTCTCTATCATGATTTGTAGAAAGAATGTCTGAATCTCTATGTTATAATTTATATTTTCTTTATGCCATTTTTTTAGGTAATTTAGAAGGTGTTGTCCGATAATTTTTTTTCTCTCTGTAGTCGCTTGATAATATATTTCTTTATTTATTTCAAAATCATTTACAGTTATATTATCCATATTAAGGAAGTTGCTCCAATGATCAAGTACAACGTTTTTCCATTGTTCTTCTACTGCTATTTTATTGATCCTAAAAGCATATTTTTCTATAATAGCGTAAACATATTTTTCTAATCTTTTACTTGTTGTACCCGAGTTAAAATGAAAAGAAAGTAATAAATCACATATTCTTATAATTAGTGGTTTTACGATTTCTGTCGTCTTAATAATGCAATCTATATAAGCAAATACAGGTTCAAGAGCAATTTGTAGTAAATCGATTATCTTTTTTACTTCGGATATTTCTACTTTCCTTTTTTTACCTATTATTGAGGTTATTGTATCTTTTATTAATTGTTCTACTTCATCAAGAGAATACTCTTTTTGTTTTTGAGAAAATGATAACATGAAATATTGTTCAGCTTCTCTATTTGTATTAAAAAAATCAAGTAACCATTTTCTTAAATCTTCTTCTTCAATTAGTTTAAGTAAAGTTTCGCTCTCTTTTTCTTTTTTTATGCGAGTTTTTTTAACAGGTTTTAAAGAGGTAAGTTTTACGATTTCTTCTAGCATTTTTTTTTGATGAATACACCAAGATTCGTTACTTCCACAATCACAAGAATGGGAAGTAACTTCTTTATTTTTGATTACTATATTTACATCGTAACTATTCGACTGGTCATCTACAAAAGCAATAAAGTTCCCTTTTTTTTCTTCTTCTAATTCTCTAATTTCGAGTTTTTTAATATCTCTTTTGTTTTGAGAAGAAATTAATTTGAGTAAATTTTCAATAGTATTCATAAGCTTTTATAATAAATCTTCATCAACGATATTTGGTAAAGTAACTTTTAATAATGGTTCTTCTTCCATTGCGCGTTTGATCGCAAAAATAGCTTCTTCGTTTCTTGCCCAAGAACGTCGAGCAATTCCATTGTTCACATCCCAATGCAACATTGATTTTAAACGTTGTTCAGCATCTGAAGATCCGTCCAATAACATTCCGAAACCACCATTGATTACTTCTCCCCAACCAACGCCGCCGCCGTTGTGAATAGAAACCCAAGTTGCACCTCGGAAACTGTCGCCAATGACATTGTGAATCGCCATATCAGCTGTGAATTTTGAGCCATCATAAATATTAGATGTTTCACGGAAAGGAGAATCTGTTCCAGAAACATCATGGTGATCACGACCTAAAACAACTGCTCCGATTTCACCTTTTGCAATCGCACCGTTAAAGGCTTTCGCAATTTTAATTCGTCCTTCTGCATCTGCATATAAAATACGGGCTTGCGAACCTACAACCAATTTGTTTTCTTGTGCACCTTTTATCCACGTGATATTATCTTGCATTTGTTGCTGAATTTCTATCGGAGAATGTTGCATGATTTCCTCTAAAACTTGGCAAGCAATTTCATCTGTTTTTTGTAAATCTTCTGCTTTTCCAGATGTACAAACCCAACGGAAAGGTCCGAATCCAAAATCGAAACACATTGGTCCCATAATATCTTGTACATAACTTGGATATTTAAAATCGATATTATTTTCTGCCATTACATCTGCACCAGCTCGAGAAGCTTCTAATAAAAAGGCATTTCCATAATCGAAGAAATACGTTCCTTTTGCGGTATGTTTGTTAACAGAATCCGCATGACGACGCAACGATTCTTGTACTTTTTCTTTGAATAATTCAGGATTGCTTGCCATCATTTCATTGGCTTCATCAAACGATAATCCAACAGGATAATAACCGCCAGCCCAAGGATTATGCAAAGATGTTTGATCCGAACCTAAGTCGATGTATAGATTTTCTTGGTCAAATTTTTCCCAAACATCAACCACATTTCCATCATAAGCAATCGAAACAACTTCTTTATTTTCTTTGGCTTCGCGAACACGAGCAACCAATTCATCCAAATTAGTAATCACTTCGTCCACCCAACCTTGTTCATGACGTTTGTATGTCGCAGCAGGGTTTACTTCGGCAGTTACAGACACAACTCCTGCAATATTTCCTGCTTTTGGTTGAGCACCAGACATTCCACCAAGTCCTGCCGTTACAAATAATTTACCAGCCGTACCTTCATTATCGATTTTGCGACAACCATTCAAAACGGTAATAGTTGTTCCATGAACAATTCCTTGCGGACCAATGTACATATAACTTCCTGCGGTCATTTGCCCGTATTGAGAAACACCTAACGCATTCATTTTTTCCCAATCATCCGGTTTCGAATAATTAGGAATCACCATTCCATTTGTAACGACAACTCGCGGTGCATTTTTGTGTGAAGGAAATAATCCCATCGGATGTCCAGAATACATCACCAAGGTTTGCTCTTCTGTCATTTCAGACAAATATTTCATCGTTAAAAGATATTGCGCCCAGTTCTGGAAAACCGCGCCATTTCCTCCATAAGTAATCAATTCTTCAGGATGTTGTGCAACTGCGTGATCCAAGTTATTTTGAATCATTAATTGGATTGCTTTTGCTTGTTCTGAATTTCCTGGATAATCTGTAATTGGACGAGCAAAAATTTTGTAATCAGGCATCAAACGATACATATAAATACGTCCGAAATCTTCCAATTCTTGCTTAAATTCTGGAATTAATTCTGCATGATCTTTTGGTTCAAAATAACGTAACGCATTTTTAAGCGCTAATTTTTTTTCGTCTTCCGATAATATTTCTTTACGCTTAGGTGCGTGACTTATGTTAGGATTTCTGTCTTTTTTTTGAGGTAAAACAGAAGGAATACCTTGTTTTATTTGTTCTTGAAAAGTCATTTTTTTGTGTTTTATGTTTTATGCTGAACGTTTTTTAATGTCATTCTGAGCCTGTCGAAGAATTTACAGGATTATAGTTTATTTTTCTTCAAATCTTTATCTATCAAAAATAATAGTATAAATCCGATGAAATAACAAAGTAAATCGATCCACGAAAAAGATGTTCCGATGATAATTCTTGCTGCTTTGTTATGTCCTAAGCCAATCATTTCTACAAAATTGAAATATTGTAAAATCTCTACAATAAAAGAAAAAAACAATGTAAAAATTGCAATGTTAATCGCTTTTGTGTTGATAAATGCTTTGATAAAATAGTAAATGAAAATCACGACTAAAATATCGCCAACAAAAGGACGAATGATTTTGTCTTTGATGTATAACGCAATAATTACTTCAATCAAAAAGATAATAATTGCTATGCTGAATGATTTTTTATCGAATTTGAACATATTACATTTTTATTTTATGCGAAGTTGAAATGAATTCAACTTGACTAATCGTTAAGTCATCCTGAACTTGTTTCAGGAACACATTATATTTTTATTATCATCATTAAGCTTATAAAATAACCAATCCTTGTCAAGGTTCAAAACCTTGACAAGGATAATTTAAAAACTTAAAATTAATTTCTTGAAATCCTCTGTTTGTAATAAATCAATAATATTGTTGATATCATCTCCAATCAAACGATCATCTTCTAATTTTGGACAAACTGAACGAACTTCTGCGAAAACGTCTTCTAAGAAAGCACTTGTTTTTCGAGGTCTTCTAAATTCTAAACCTTGACAAGCGTACATTAATTCGATTGCTAAAATACGTTCTACGTTGTCTAAGACTTGGTTGAATTTTCGTCCAGAAATACTTCCCATCGAAACATGATCTTCTTGTCCCAAAGAAGTCGGAATACTATCTGCCGATGCAGGGAAACACAAAGTTTTGTTTTCTGTACAAAGTGCGGCTGAGGTATATTGAGGAATCATGAAACCAGAATTTAAACCAGAGCTTTCTGTTAATAATTTTGGTAAACCATATTTTCCTTCTATTAATAAATATTGACGACGATCCGAAATATTTCCTAATTCAGAAGCAGCAATTGTAGCGTAATCTAATACCATTGCTAATGGTTGTCCGTGGAAATTCCCACCTGAAATGGCTTCTTCGTCCGAAACAACAATTGGATTATCTGTTACAGAATTTAATTCGATTTCAGCTAATTCTTGTAAATGAAAAAATGCATTTCGTGATGCACCATGAACTTGAGGCATACAACGCAATGAATATGGATCTTGTACACGACCACATTCTGCATGAGAGAAAGCAATTTCAGAACCTTTCAATAAATTTCGCATACGTTCTGCAACCAATAAAGTTCCTTTGAATGGACGAACTTGATGTAATTCTTCTTCGAATGGACGGGGAGAACCTTCGTAAGCTTCTAATGATAAAGCACCCGCAACGTCAGCTAAATTCAATAAATATTCGAATTTTTCTAAGCCATTTAACGCATGAGATAAAATGAATTGTGTTCCGTTGATTAACCCTAAACCTTCTTTTGCAGAAAGATGTAAAGGTTGTAAATTATGTTTAGCCAAAGCTTCTTTTGTCGAAACAATTGTATCGCCATCCCAAACTTTTCCTTCACCAATTAATGGTAAAAATAAATGTGATAATGGCGCTAAATCTCCAGATGCTCCAACAGATCCTTTTTCAGGAACGACCGGAATAATATCTTTTTCGACCATTAATAAAATTCGTTCCACAACATCTAAAGTCACACCAGAATATCCTTTTGATAAAGCATGTGCTTTTGCAATTAACATGGTTTTAGAAATTTCTTTCTTGATTGGATTTCCAACACCAACCGCATGACTGATTAATAAATTATGTTGAAGTTGACGCGTTTCTTCTTCCGAAATTTTAGTGTCGCAAAGTGGTCCAAAACCAGTGTTAATTCCATAAACTGTTTGACCAGAAGCAACTATTTTAGCAACGTTTTGTTGCGATTTTAAGATTTGTTGTTTACTCGCTTCATTAAGTTCAATTTCGATGTTTCCTTCTTTGATTCCTTTGTAATCCTCGAACGAAAGAAAATCGATACCGTAAGTTTTCTTGATCATTTTTTCGAATTTGTGATACTTCAAAGATAATCTTTTCATTGATTTGATAAAAGATAGAAATCATTTCAGATGTAATAAATTGAGATTTGATAAGGTTTTATAACACTATCTTTTATAAATTTGCTAAAATTTTTATGTAATGTGTGATAAACATCTTCATGACGAAATGGGGGACGACCATATTTCAGCAAACTTAGAAACGCCTTTGAGAGCTGATGCCTTTGAGTTGTCTGCTGAAGAAAAAGTGGAAAAGATAGAAGCGGATTTCCGTAACATCATGGAAACTTTAGGCTTAGATTTAACAGATGATAGTTTGAAAGGAACGCCAAAACGTGTTGCGAAAATGTTCGTAAAAGAGATTTTTGGTGGTTTATTGCCAGAGCGTAAGCCTGGAATGTCAACTTTCGAAAATAAATATAACTACAATCAAATGTTGGTTGAAAAAGATATCGTGGTTTATTCAACTTGCGAGCATCACTTTTTACCAATCGTTGGACGTGCACATGTTGGTTACATCTCGAAAGGGAAAGTAATCGGATTGTCTAAAATGAATCGTATTGTAGAATATTATGCAAAACGTCCGCAAGTACAAGAGCGTTTGACAATGCAAATTGTGAAAGCAATGCAAGAAGCGTTAGGTACAGACGATGTAGCATGTATTATCGATGCGAAACATTTGTGTGTAAATTCGCGCGGAATCAAAGATATCGAATCAAGTACAGTAACTGCCGAATATGGTGGAGCATTTAAAGATAATGAGCAATTAAGAAAAGAGTTTATTTCGTACATCGGAATGAAAACTACTTTTAATGTTTAAAATATAAATCCTATAAAATGGTAAAAGAAAATCAATTAAAATTACATAATTCCTTAACGGGACAGAAAGAAACGTTCGAACCAATTAATCAAGATAATGTTGGAATGTATGTTTGTGGACCTACCGTTTACAGTAATGTGCATCTTGGGAATGTGCGTACGTTTATGTCATTTGATATGATTTATCGTTACCTAAAATTTTTGGGTTACAAAGTTCGTTATGTTCGTAATATTACTGATGCAGGGCATTTAACAGATGACGGAAATGTAGAAAATGATCGTTTTGTAAAACAATCTAAATTAGAGAAATTAGAACCAATGGAAATCGTACAGAAATATACGGTTGATTTTCATAAAGTTTTAGAGAAATTTAATTTATTACCTCCAACAATCGAGCCTACAGCAACGGGTCATATTTTAGAACAAATTGCTTTAGCGGAGAAATTAATTGATTTAGGATTTGCTTACGAAGTAAATGGATCAGTTTATTTTGATGTCGAAGCATACAACAAAAAAGGACTTGATTATGGTGAATTGAGTAACCGTAACATCGAAGAATTAATCAATAATACAAGAGATTTAGACGGACAAGGAGAGAAGAAAAATCCTGTGGATTTTGCACTTTGGAAAAATGCTTCGCCTGCTCACATTATGCGTTGGGCTTCACCTTGGGGAGATGGTTTCCCTGGTTGGCACTTAGAATGTACAGTGATGAGCACAAAATATCTTGGCGATTATTTCGATATTCACGGGGGTGGAATGGATCTTAAATTTCCTCACCACGAATGTGAAATTGCCCAAGCAAAAGGTTCTAACGGTCACGAACCAGTAAAATATTGGATGCATGCCAATATGTTGACGATGAATGGTCAGCGTATGAGTAAATCGACAGGAAATTACATTTTGCCAATGCAATTAGTGAATGGTGAAAATGATTTCTTCGAAAAACCATTTCATCCTGCTGTTGTACGTTTTTGTTTCTTACAAGCGCATTATCGCAGTGTTTTAGATATTTCGAATGATGCAATGTTAGCTTCAGAAAAAGGATATAATCGTTTGGTTGAAGCATTAAAAACATTAGAAACAATTACACCAAAGAAAATTTCTACCGTTAATATTGATGAGTTAGAAACGAAATTATACACAGCAATGGATGATGATTTCAATACGCCAATATTGATTGCACATTTGTTTGATGCAGTGAAAATGATTAATTCAATCAAAGATAGTTTCGAGAATATTACAGCAGAAGATTTAGAGCGCTTAAAGGCGATTATGAATGGTTTTGTTCATGATGTTTTAGGTTTAGATACAGAGGCTGCAAACGAAAGTTCTGATAAATTAGATGGTGTTGTAAAAATGCTAATCGAAATGCGTAATCAAGCACGTGTGGATAAAAATTGGGCTTTATCAGATCAGATTCGTGATCAATTAAGTGCATTAGGTATCCAACTAAAAGACGGCGCTGATGGTACTACTTTTAGTTTTTAAAATAAGTTAAAATTAATATAGTATTATAATTAAGCCACTTAGAAATAAGTGGTTTTTTTGTTTTGTTTAAATAAAATTTAACAAAATATTTGCATTATAAGTATTTATTTATCATATTTGTTATAATTAGCACTAAAAATTAACATAATATGAGGAGAAGGTTTACTTCTTTGGGTATTCTATCAATGTTTTTGATGGGAGGTTTAGCTTATGCCCAAGTAAAAGGAGTTTTAAAAGACTCAAATGGTTTTCCAATGGAAGAAGCTGAGGTTATTGTTACAAGAACAGGAACTTCGGTTTTTACTGATGGAAACGGAAACTTCAATGTAGATGCAAAAGTTGGTGATACATTAAAAATTATTGATTCTAGTGGAGAAGAAAAAATTGTTAAAGTTACTTCTACAACCCTAGGTGATATTAAATTTATTTCCAAAGCATCAGAGAATATTGAGTTAGGTACGGTAACTCTAGTAGGGGGTATTAAAATGGATGCTGCTCAAAAGATTGGAGCCTATGATATTGTTAAAAAAGAAGATTTTGAATTAGCTCCTACTTCTTCTATTGATGAGGTATTAAATGGCCGTGTAGCTGGATTAGTGTTTTCTACAAATTCAGGAGATCCAGGGTCTGCCAATCTTATTACGATTCGTGGTGTAGGTTCCTTGGTAGGGACTCCAAACCCATTGTATGTAATTGATGGAGTTGTTGTAGGTAAAGGATCAGATAATGCAGGTTTAATGGAGTCGTGGAATCCTTTAGCTTCTATCGATCCAAATTCTATTGAATCGGTATCTGTTTTGAAAGACGCTTCTGCTACAGCTTTGTATGGGGCTCGAGGAGCAAATGGAGTAATTGTAATTACAACAAAGAAAGGTCGCTATAATCAGAAAACTAGATTTAATTTTGCAACTGATATGGCAATCCAGAATATTGCTTACGATAAGCAACGTTGGATGAATGCTAGTGAATATATAGAATGGGGAGCTCTTGCCAATTTTAACACAGGTAACTATTCTTCATTAGCTGAAGCCAAAAATTATTTTACTAATAATTTTTTAAATTATGACGGAGTAACAGATACTGACTGGACAGATGTTATAACAAGAAGTCAATCTACTGTCAGAACTTATAATTTCGCAGCAGCAGGAGGAGGTGAAAATACTTCATTTAGAATAGGTGGATCTTATTACAATAATAAACCGCTAATTTTAAATACAAATTTTGATAGAATATCTATTAATGCTGCTATTGATCATAAGATAGAAGATAAATTAACATTAGGACTTAATGTTAATTATACACATGTTGATAGAGTAACATATTATGATGGTGGATCTTTTAGAAATCCATGGAATGCACGTTGGAATCTTGTTCCTACAGCTCCTGTATATAACTCAGACGGTTCTTTAAATCAATCAATTCCTGGAAATGAAAATTTTAATCCGTTGGGGATTTTAGAAAAAGATTTTACAACAGGAGATATCTCCACTTATTTAGCTTCTTTAAATGCTGAATATCAATTTGCAAAAAATTTCTATTTCTTTTCATTGTTTGGAACTCAGTATCAAACTTTGAATGAGAGAGCGTGGTGGGATCCTTCTGTAGGTGATGGTCTTGCAAATGAAGGTGCATTGCAAGCAACAAAAACTTTTGCATGGGACTGGAACTGGCAAAACTCTGTGTCTTATCGAAATAAATTTGCAGACAAACATGATTTGCAAGTTTATGTTGGGATGGAATATCAAGAGCATAAATATGATCAATTATATACATCTGGAACTCAATTCTCAGAGCCTCGCCCATATTTTAATTATGCAAATCAGGAAACGGTTGGAACAGAGGAGTTTGTTTATCAGTGGAAACAGATTTCATACTTTTCTAGGGTAAATTATATTTTTGATGGTAAATATACATTGTCAGGACAACTACGTAGAGATTCTAATTCTACTTTGGGATTGAATGATAAATCTGGAACATTTTGGTCTGTTGGAGGATCTTGGAATGCAACAAAAGAAAGCTTTTTAAGAGATAGCTTTTTATCAAATTTTACTTTAAGAGCTAATTATGGTGAAATTGGTAATATTCCGTATGCAGATTCATGGGGTCCTCAATATAATGCATATTCTGTGATGTCAGTAGGTCAATATGGAGCAGATCCAACTAACCAGATAGGAACAGTTGGAGATCCTGATTTACAGTGGGAAATATCAAAACAATGGAATGTTGGGCTAGATTTCGGTATTTTGAAAAATGCTTTAAACTTTACAGTTGATGTTTATCAGAGAAATTCCGTAGAAGCAATATATTCTGCTGGATTGATTCCTTCTTCTAATCCAGAGCCATCAGGAAGATTCACAAATGTTGGTAAAATATCTAATAAAGGAGTTGAACTTACGGTTAACGCAAATCCAATAAATAAAGATTTTAAATGGAATATTTATGGAAACTTCTCTTATAATAAGAATAGATTAGAAAAGTTATTTGAAGACTCAGATTACTACGAGTTAGATGGAACTTCTAACAGTATGCGTGTACTAAAAGAAGGACATGAAGTAGGTGAGTATTATACATTTTTATGGGCTGGAGTTGATCCTGAAACTGGTAGAGGTGGATGGTGGAAAGACGGAACAAAATCTGAAATTGTATATAAAAGAACAGAGGCAGAAAGGGTATTTATGGGAAAATCAGCATTCCCTAAATATTTAGCAGGTTTGAAAAATGAGTTTTCTTTTAAAGGACTTTCACTTTCTTTATTCTTTACAGGACAATTTGAGTACGCAGTACACAATCGTTGGCAAAACTATACATTATCAGATGGTTCTAGTATGAGTACAACTCAAATATCAGACGCATTATATAATAGCTGGACAGAAGACAATAGAAATGCATCTAATCCTAAACAGGTCGCAAATCAAGCAAACGGAACGGAAGCTCCTTCTTCTCGATGGATGTTTGATGGTGATCACATAAGACTTAAAGAAGCTAAGTTAGCTTATTCTTTTGGTGATAAATTTAAACAACAGACAGGATTAGATAACTTAACAGTTTATGTGAAAGGTGTTAACCTATGGACTTATGTATTTGATAAAGATTTGACATTTGATCCAGAATCAAACTCAAATGCTGCTGCCGGTTGGAGAGGTAAAGGATTGTATGATAATACAGCACCTATATTTAAAAGTATTTCTTTAGGTATAGTATTAGATTTCTAATCATTTAAATGAAAAAAAATGAAAAATAAAAATATATTAAAAATAGCAATGCTTTCTTTCGGTTTTCTTTTTCTACAAAGTTGTGATAAAGATGATTTAGAATTAGAACCTGTTATAGGGGATGTTTTTAATGGTAATATAGAAAGTGAGAATAAACTAGAATATACAACTAATTCTATATATAAATATTATGGAGGAGGTAGTATGTATGGTAGTGGTGTATTAGTCTTTAACGATATTGTATCTGATAATGTTTTTGTAAGTAATACCAATAATGGATATTTTTTAACTCAACAAGGATTAAATTGGTTTCCTGACACAGGTTTTGGTATTTGGAATGAAGCTTATGATGCAATCATTATGGCAAATATTGTTATAAATGAAGAAAATTTACCAAAAACGGATAGAGTAAAAAGTTTAAAAGGAGAGGCTAAATTATTAAGAGCAGCATCATATTTTACACTTTTACAATATTATTCTTCTTCTGATACACAATATGAAGCCTATGGAGTTCCATTAAATATAGGCCCTTTTGATCCAAATTTGGCTTCTCCAAGATCATCAGTTGGTCAGGTGTATGATCAAATTATTAAAGATTTTACAGAAGGAATCAATGAAATGGATCCTAATTATAGACAAGGTAAAAAGACATTCTTTTCTCCTATAGTTGGAAAGTTTCTTTTATCTAAGGTTTATTTAACAAGAGGAGCTTCGGGAGATTATGACAAAGCTATAGCTTTAGCAAATGAAGTATTAGCTGTTCAAGCTCCTATTGCTGGAAATAAGCTATTAGCATATTTTTCTACACCTGATATCGCAGTATCTGAACAACAACCAGAAACAATATTTGAGGTAGAGCAAACAAATCAATATAATTTAGGTGTTAATACTCATTTAGGTTCTTTTTATTCAAATTCAGGGAATCAGAGAAGTTTACTTGCGAGGAAATGGGTTTTTGATTTATATGATGATGGAGATGTAAGAAAGACGTTGTTTAATACAGCTGGAACTCCTGCGTCGGACGAACCTAACAAAGGAGTTTGGCTAAGAAAATGGCCAAGAAACTCATCTGAAGGAAACTATATGATGAATGTAAAAGTATTCAGATATACAGAAGCAAAATATATAGTTATGGAAGCTTTAGCTAAGAAAGGGGAGTCAATAGCTGCTTTAACTTTATTAAATGAACATGCTGCAGAACGTGGTGCTTCAGCATATTCAGGAGATGCCTTAACAGCTATTTTATTGGATAAACAAAAAGAATTTATTGGTGAAGGTCATCGTTTCTTTGATCTAAAAAGAAATAAATTAGGATTTAATCGTAAAACAAATTGTTTAAATTGTACTTTAGAACCGTCTAACAAGTTATGGGTATTACCTGTAGCATTGGATGAGAGAACAAGAAATCCAAATATGTCTCAACATCCTTTATGGAAATAAACTAACGAATTAAACATTTTTATAACATTTGCCCACTTAGAAATAAGTGGGTTTTTTTGTATCTCTCAATTTTAGATTACTTTTGTAAGGATTTATTCAACAGGATGAAAAAAACAATCATTGGTTTATTTTTATTAGGAGCTGTTGTAGCGCAAGCTCAGGAGGATTCAATAAAAGTTTTAAAACCATTAAAAGGATCATCAACAAATGATTCGGTTACATATTATAAAACCAAAATCGACGATTATAAGTTTTGGACAAATGGCAGAAAACCAGAGGTTTTGGATACGACATTAAGTATCAAAAACTATTATAATCAAAATTTTATTCGCAAAGATGCGTTCGGAAAATTATTTTTCCCGAATGTTGGAGGTGTAGTGGTGGATTTGGAGTATCAAAATACACCATTCAATCCGTCGATGTTGCCAACTGGTAAAAAATACAATTATTATTACGCAAATGATATCAAATATTATGATGTTAAAACGCCATATACCGAGTTTATTTACGAGAATGGGGTAAAAGAAGGTAACTTTCTGTCTTCGACATTTTCGCATAATATCAACAAGCAATTCAATTATACGTTTCATTATCGTGGATTAATTTCCGAAGGTCGCTATAAACATGAAAAAGCGCAGAATAATACCTTTGTTTTTTCGTCAAACTATAAAACAAAATCAGAGCGTTTCAAATTGTGGTGGAATTATGCAGCACAAAATCTGAAAAATAATGAGAACGGAGGAATAGAAGATATCAACGATTTTATTTTGCAAGATGAGCGAAGAATGACAAATGTTCGTAATATTCCAGTGAATTCTCAAACAGCAAAATCTGAATTTGATGCACGTCGAATAGAATTGAATGCTTCGTACGGAATCTTAAAAAAAATGAATGAAAAAGATTCGACTTTTTATAATCCAATTGAATTGAAGAATAAATTTTCGTATGAAAAACAAAAGTATCGCTACGAGGATACGTCACCAAACGGAACTTTATATTCTACACCGATTATTACTGGAATGGATTATAGAAGTAAAAAGAGTTTTACAGATTTATCCAATACGACAACTGCTGGTTTTCAGTGGACAGATCGTGTGAAGATAGAGGCTGGTGTTAAATTCCAGAATTTGCGCGTTTTTGCTGATCAAGCCATGACGATTGTTGCAGTTCCAAAGCAAATAGAGGAAAATCTTTTTGGAGTTGTTGGAAAAGTGGATTTTGATTGGAATGAAAAATTAAAACTTTACGGAAATGTTGAATATCTGCAATCTGATAATTACAAAAGTGTTTACAATGTAGATGCGGTTTTAGATGTGACGCCGATAGAAGGTTATACATTGAGCGCAGGAGCGGTTATTCAGTCAAAACTTCCTTCGTTGAATGCGGTTTATAATCAAAGTTTCTTTAATAATTTTAATTACATTAATCAATTTGAAACTGAAAATGTTCAAAACCTTTTTGCAAAACTAAAGTTAGATAAAGTCAATACAACCTTAGAAGCTTCAATTTATAACATTGATAATAAAGTATATTTGAATGAAAATTTGAATTATGAGCAATTGGCGGATAACATCAATTATTACAAGATAAAAGGTGAAAATCATATACGTTTCGGAAAGATTAATTTAGTTTCGACCGTGCAATATCAAAAAGTAACGAAAAACGAAGAATATATGCCTTTGCCAGATTTCTTGATTCGTGAAACATTGTATTGGCAAGGAGAATTATTCAACAAGAATGCTCAACTGCAAGCTGGTATTAATGCAACATATTTTACGAAATACAATGGTCTGCGTTATATCCCGATTCTGAACGAATTTGCGTTGCAAGATCCAGCAAGTATACAAGAGATTGGAGGTTATCCTATTTTGGATGTTTTTATCAATTTCAAGGTTCGTAATATGCGTTTTTACATTCGTGGCGAGCATATCAATGCGTCGTTTACAAAACAACCTGATTATTTTGCAGCGCCAAATGTTCCGTATCGAGATTTCAAATTTCAACTTGGCTTGAAATGGAATATTTTTAGTTAAAAAAATACAAATTATGTAGAAAAACGACTTCTTGATGAGGTCGTTTTTTCTGTCCAAAATCATTTGTGTAGAATAATTCTAAATAACTATTTTTAGGAAAATTTTATACATGAAAAAATTCCTACTTTTATTTTGTTTGATTTTCTCTCAAATCGGTTTTTCTCAAGAAAAATTATCAATTGCTGAAATCCAAAAAATAAGTTCTAAAATCTTAAATACTGAAAGAGAAATTTGGGTGAATCTTCCTGAATCGTATTTTAATGATAAACTTCAAAAAGTAAATTATCCTGTGATTTATGTGTTAGATGCCGAATCTAATTTTTCGTTTTTAACAGGCGTAGTTTCTAAATTTCAATCTGGTTTTTATCCAGAAATGCCCGAATCGATTATTGTCGGAATTACAAATAAAAATGGTGATCGGACAAAAGATTTTACACATGTAAATGATGTTAATTTCCTCAATTTTATTCAAACCGAATTGTTTCCTTTTATGCAGAAAAATTATCGTGTGAATGATTTTCGTTTGTTAATTGGACATTCTTTGGGCGGATATTTTGCGTTGAAAACCTTGTACAATCATCCCAAAACTTTCAATGGATATGTTGCGCATGATCCAAGTATTTGGTTTAATGACAAAGAATTATTGAATCTTTATCAGAATTTAGAAAATCATTCTTTCGAGAATCGATTTTTGATGATAACACAAGTTGATGAAAGTCAAAATGCAGATCATTTACGTGATCATTATCAAAGTATAAAAAAGGTGGACGAACGTTTGAAATCTTCGAAGAATAAATCGTTGAATTATCATTACAAACAATATGTTGACGAAGAACATGGTTCGGTTCCGATGATTGGCTCGATTGATTATTTACGTTGGCAGTTTGATGGTTATCGTGTGAATATTAAAGAGATTCCGAATCAACCAAATTTGGTAAAAGATTCGTTTGAAGCGATTTCTAGAAAATTGAATTATTCTTTTCAACCTACGGAAACGTATATCAACAATGTTGCAAATTATCTGGTAAAACAGAAGAAAAATGATTTAGCAAAACAGTTTTTTGAACAAAATCTGAAAAATTTTCCTGAAAGTTTACAAACAAAAGAAGAATTGAAAAAATTCCTGGACTCGAATAAAAATTAGTAATTTGGTAAAAACATTTTGATGAAAAAATTACTCTATTTAACAACTTTACTAACGACAACTGCTTTTTCCCAAGAATTACACTTAGATCAAGCCAAAAAAATATTTGAATTACCAACGCATTGTATCAAGACTGAGTATCCGAATAAACTAGGAAATGTTTTGGGAAGTGATCAGGATTTGAAAACGCCAAAGCAATTGCGTCCAATTTTTTATGGTTGTTTTGATTGGCATTCTTCTGTTCATGGATTTTGGTCGATTGTGAAATTGATGAAAGATTTTCCTGAATTGGATCAAAATAATCAGGTTAGAAATGAGTTAAATCAATTGATTACAGCAGAAAATGTTGCGGTCGAAATGACCTTTTTCAATGATAAAAATAACAAGAATTTCGAGCGTACTTATGGTTGGGCTTGGTTGTTACAATTGCAAATGGAATTGAATAATTGGCAAGATAAAGATGCGCAAGTTTGGGCAAAAAATCTGAAACCTTTGAGTGATTTGATTATTGTTCGATACAAAGAATATTTGCCGAAATTAGTTTATCCAATTCGTACAGGAACGCATGATAATACGGCGTTTGGTTTGAGTTTAGCGATAGATTATGCACGTTCTGTGAATGATAAAACATTCGAAAAAGTGATTACTGATAATGGAAATCGTCTTTATTTAAAAGATAAAAGTTGCAATATTGCTTTCGAACCAAGTGGATCAGATTTTCTTTCGGCTTGTTTGGAAGAGGCTTTGTTGATGTCTAAAATTCATCCTCATGATGAATATAAAAAATGGTTGAGATCATTTTTACCACAATTGTTTGATAAAAAACATGAGCTAAAACCTGGAATTGTTTCGGATCGTACGGATGGGCAATTGGTTCATTTGGATGGTTTGAATTTTAGTCGTGCAACGGCTTTGTATCAAATTTCTGCAAAATTACCAGAGTTAAATTATATGAATGATTGGGCAAATCATCATTTCAATTACTCGTTCAATAATATTTCGAACGATGATTATATGGGGAGTCATTGGTTGGGAACTTTTGCACTTTATGCACTGAAAACCAAACACGAAACTAAAAATTAGCTAATAATAGGGATTTTATAACGATAGAATTGAATCTAAATTTGTTTCAAACAAAACTAATACGAAACATTAAATTTTAATTCTATGAAAAAATATTTTTATATCGTCATTGCAGTTTTAGGTCTTGCAGCATTCGGATTTAGTCAATATTCGAAAAGTCAATTAGAAGATCAATTAGCTAAAACAGGGAAATGTGTAGAAGGTGTTGTTGTGGAAACTAGCGGAACATTTAAACGTCCGAAAGCAACTATACAATATCCTGTGAATGATGAAGTTTACGAAGTTACTTTACGATCTAGAGCAGACGTGGACGAAGTTGTATTGATGAAATATGATATGCTGAATCCAGAAGAAGTGTTGCTTGTAGATAATTGTAATTAATTATAGTCTCAAGTTTAAATGAAAAATCCACCAAGTAATTGGTGGATTTTTTTGATTATTATTTTTCGTATGCATAGTCACCGTCAGGTTTTTTAAAGGCAAATGCTACGTTGTCAGCTTCTTTTTGTAACCCTTGATCTTTTAGCCAATAATACGTATGATGAATCAGAGTATAAGTTCCTCTTTCGCCTTTGTATTCTGTTCCATAAGTAGTATTGTAATTATTCCAATTTAATAAATCAGCCAAAGCTTTAACATTCATTGTAGAATTAGTTGAAATTAAAAAATCAGCAAGTTTGCTTATATATTCTTTATTTGTCATTATTTTAAAAAATCAATTAAACTTACTAAAGTTTCTCCATCATCTGTTTTTTCAATAGTATAAACAATTGTTCCATCATTCCATTCGTTGTATTCTCTTGAAGTTGCTCTCACTGCAACACCAGGTAATGTCGCTTTGCATGTACAATTATTCATTTCAGTATTATTTTCAATGGTTACAATATTTGTTAAGGTTCTACCATCGTCAATGAAGGAAACTTTCTCCTTTAATAACTCTTGAACAGTTAAAACAACTTCTTTATCAGAGCATTTAGGTGTGCTATTGTTTTTGATTAATAAACTAACAGGTAAATAACATCCTATACACAACCCAATAAATAAACAAATATTAAGCGGCGAAAAAATTGTTTTATTGTTTTTTAGAGTATTTTTTGGTTTATTTCTATCTTCTTCTATTAGTAATTTTTTGTACTTTGTACTATATTCAGTATAGTTGTCAATATCTTCATTTTCAAGATATTCTTTTGAGAGTGCATCAATTGTTTTTTTATGAAATTCCTCAAATTGATGTAGTTTTTTTAAATCTCCTCTGTCAGAAAGTTGATAATCCCTTTTTGTTAATTCTAAATATGAAAGTATAACACTTTCTTGGTCGTATTCTCTCCAATGGTATATAATGGCTGTTAGAGCTGGTGAATCATAAGAAATAATTTCTTGAAGAGATAAATTTTTAGTTTTCAAATTATAGTTAATTAATTATTATTCAAAAATATTAAGCAATAACTTATATTTGATAATAGAATTTTACTAATTCAAGAAAAATATTACTAAAAGAATAAATATACCTATCTTTGAATTTATTAAAAATAAATAATTACTATGATACTTGGAGAAAAATTAAAAAAAGCAAGATTACAGAAGAATTTCTCACAGGATTATATGGCTGAAATGTTAGAAGTTTCACAAAAAACATACTCAAATTTTGAAAATAATAAAACAACTCCTAATTTTTCTCAAATTGAAGAAATTTCAAAAATATTAGGAGTAAGTGTTTTAGAATTTTTAACTGGAGATAACAATTTATCCTTTTATCAAAAAAATAAAGGAACAAATAATGGTTATGTAGTTAACCAATTACCTGAAAAACTTATAGAGCAATATGAACTTCGAATAAAAAAAATAGAAGAAGAAAATACTTATCTAAAAGAATTATTGGATAAATTAATGAAATAATTATATTTCTTCTAATTTCGGAATAAATTCTTCTTCAATTTCTTTGAAAGTAGCTTCCAAATCAACTAAATTATCTTGTGTAACTAACTTTGTGCGATAAGGTTTAAAATTTGGAATTCCTTTGAAATAATTGGTATAATGCATACGTGTTTCCAAAATTCCTGTACGTTCACCTTTCCAATCAATCGCCCAATTTAAGTGGTTTTTAGCCGCTTCCATTCGTTCTACGATTGTTGGTTCTGGTAACAATTCACCTGTTTCTCGATAATGTTTGATTTGCTCGAAAATCCAAGGATAACCAATAGCTGCACGACCAATCATCACACCATCTACACCGTATTTTTCTTTGTATTCGATCGCTTTTTGCGGCGAATCAATATCTCCATTTCCAAAAATCGGAATCTCAATATTTGGGTTCGCTTTTACTTTTGCAATCGGTTCCCAATTTGCTTGTCCTTTATACATTTGTGTACGCGTACGTCCGTGAATTGACAATGCTTTGATACCTGTTTCTTGCAAACGTTCGGCAACTTCATAAATGTTAATCGAGTCAGAATCCCAACCCAAACGCGTTTTTACAGTAACTGGTAAATGTGTACTTTCAACAACAGATTTTGTTAAACGTACCATTAAATCTATATCTTTTAAAACACCTGCTCCTGCGCCTTTACAAACTACTTTTTTTACGGGACATCCAAAGTTAATATCAACAATATCTGGTTGAACAGTTTCAACAATTTTAGCTGACATCGCCATTGCCTCTTCATCTCCACCAAAAATTTGAATACCAATAGGACGTTCGTAATCAAAAATATCTAATTTTTGACGACTTTTTATTGCATCACGAATCAATCCTTCAGAAGAAATAAATTCAGTATACATCAAGTCTGCTCCATGCATTTTGCATAGGCGACGAAATGGCGGATCACTCACATCTTCCATCGGTGCAAGCAATAAAGGGAAGTCTGGTAATTCTATGTTTCCTATCTTTACCACGAAATAATTTTTTGCAAAATTACATAAAACTTATGAAAGAAGAACGAAAGTCCGAAGGTGTAAATCAATATTTAAAGTTTTCTGCGACGGGAATACAGATGGCGGTAACGATTGCGTTATTTGCTTGGTTAGGAACTTTTTTGGATAAAAAAATGGAAACAGACAAGCCATTATGGACGGCTGGCTTATCTTTGCTGGGAGTTTTTGCAGGATTATATTTGATGTTGAAGCAATTACCAAAAAAATAATTTTAATGATTAAGAAATTTATTCTTTTAGCACTTTCTTTTATTGCAATGGTTGCAATTTTTTGTGGTATTCATTACGCAATTGTTGAGCATTATAATTTTAGCGAAAATCCGCTAATTGTTCCAAAAATGTATTTAATAATTGGATTAATTACATTAATGATTTTGCAAGTTGGTTGTTTTGTGAAGATAAAATTTCCAGAATATGTTGGTTTTGCCTTTATGGGAGGGATGATTGCGAAGATGGCAATTGTATTAGCATTGATTGTTGTGAATGAACAAATTAAATCAAATGTTGTACAATTAATTATAAGTTATTTTGTAATTTTGCTAGCCGAAGTTTTAGTGTTTATTCGCTTAATTAATTTAAAGTTAAAAAAAGTTTAATGATTTTTAGCATTTGACTTTGGTAAGTGGTTAATTTACTATAATTTTGCACGCAATTTAGAAACAAAGGAATTATACATGAAATTTTCAGCGTTATTAGCGTTTTTATTACTTTTCAATTTCGGATTCGCCTCTACAGCAGTTCCGCACGAAAGTCTTCCAAAAACGTTTGAGGAGTTAATTAAAAGTGAGCAAGTAAAAAGTCAAGAGGAAGCTGCTAAAGTGAAATCTGGCGAGTCTACATTTAACCCAGTGCCAGGTATCATGCACCACATTGCAGATGCGCACGATTGGCATTTATGGGGAGAAGGAGAAAAAAGTGTAGGAGTTGCATTACCTGTTATTTTATGGGATAATGGTTTACAAGTTTTTATGTCTTCTAAATTTCACCACAACGAAGCGGTTGTTGAAAGTAACGGAAACTACTATATCAACTACCACGAAAAAATCTACAAAACAGATGCGCAAGGTACAATCAAACCTCACGTAGACGAAAAAGGAGCTATTCATTTAGAGAATGAAAAACCATTAGATTTTTCTATTACGAAAAATGTAACATCAATGTTAATCTCTTTCGTGATTTTAATCTTAGTTTTCTCTGCAGTTGCATCTAACTACAAAAAAGGAAATATGGTACCAAAAGGTATTGCAGGATTCATCGAGCCAATTATTATTTTTGTTCGTGATGAAGTAGCAATTCCAAATATCGGTGAGAAAAAATATGCGAAATTTATGCCTTATTTATTAACGTTATTTTTCTTCATTTGGATCAACAATTTATTAGGATTGTTACCAGGTGCAGCTAACGTTACAGGTAATATCGCAGTTACATTTGTATTAGCATTAATCGCATTAATCGTAATTAATTTCTCAGGAAACAAAGGTTACTGGGGACATATGTTATGGATGCCAGGTGTACCGGTTCCAGTAAAATTAATCTTAGCTCCAATTGAGTTAATCGGGATTATTACAAAACCATTCGCCTTAATGATTCGTTTATTTGCGAACATTACAGCAGGTCACATCATCATTATGTCGTTAATTTCGTTAATCTTTATTTTCCAAACAGAAGCTATGGCAGGTGGATCTATTCCATTAGCGTTATTTATCTACTGTTTAGAGTTATTAGTAGCGGCATTACAAGCGTTCGTATTCACAATGTTAGTTTCGTTATTCATCGGAACAGCAGTAGCAGAACACGATCACCATTAAGAATAGAATATAAAAAACAATAAAATAATTTTTTAATAATTAAATACAATTATCATGACAGGAAGTATTGCAGCAATCGGAGCTGGTTTAGCAGTTTTAGGAGTTGGTTTAGGTATCGGTAAAATCGGTGGATCAGCTATGGAAGGAATCGCTAGACAACCAGAAGCGGCTTCAAAAATTCAAACAGCTATGATTATCGCAGCAGCCTTAATCGAGGGTGCAGGTTTATTCGGTATCGTAGTTGCGTTATTAGGTAACGGATAATATTTGAATTAAAATTAGCTTCAATAACGGTTGGTTGTTGAAGCTAATTCATTAAAAAATTAATTAGTAAAAAATAAAATTTAATACATACACACAATGGATTTAATTACACCTTCAGTTGGTCTTATTTTTTGGACTGCGGTCGTATTTATCATCTTATTAGTATTGTTAAGATCATTAGCTTGGAAACCAATTCTATCTGCAGTTAAAGAAAGAGAACAATCTATCGAGGATGCATTAAACGCAGCTAAAAAAGCGAAAGAAGAGATGGCTTTATTAAACGCTCAAAACGAGAAAATCATGAAAGAAGCTCGTGCTGAACGTGATGCTATCTTGAAAGAAGCGCGTGAAATGAAAGAAAATATCATCAACGAGGCGAAAAATTCTGCAACTGTAGAAGCAAACAAATTAATTGAAAATGCTAAGTCAGCTATCCAAAATGAAAAAGCATCGGCTATGGCTGATATCAAAAATCAAGTTGGGCAGTTGTCAATTGAAATTGCTGAAAAAATCTTAACTAAAGAATTGTCAGACAAATCTGCACAAGAAGCTTTAGTGAATGATGTTATTGATCAAGTTAAATTCAATTAATCATGGCAGGATTCAGAGCAGCACATAGATATGCTAAAGGTTTGATGGAGTTTGCGAATGAAGCAAACCAAACAGACGTAGTGTATGCTGAAATGAATGATGTTCGCAAAGTCATTAAAGAGAATGATGATTTAAGAGTTTTCTTAAATTCTCCGGTGATTGATGCAAAGAAAAAAGAAGCTGTTTTGAGTGAGATTTTCAAGTCTTTATCAAAAACTTCTCAAACATTCATTTCGTTAGTCGTAAGACATGGTAGAGAAAATATTTTGTCTAAAATTGCAGATCAGTTTATTTCATTATACGATTTAGCAAATAATATTGTAACAGCAGAAATTACTTCGGCAGTACAATTAGATCAAAATACAATTGATAATATTGTAGCAAAAGCAAAACAAACTTTAGCTGCAAATAGTCAAGTAAAAGTAGAGAACAAGATTGATGCATCTTTAATTGGAGGTTTCGTTTTAAAAATTGGAAACAATCAAGTTGATTCGTCAATCAAAACTAAGTTAGCTACATTAAAAAAAGATTTTTCGAAAAACGAATACATTCCTAAATTTTAAATATTTCAGAAATGCCAGAAATAAATCCAGCTGAAGTTTCAGCTATATTAAAACAACAACTTACAAGCTTTGATTCATCAGTTGAATTAGCAGAAGTAGGAACCGTTCTAACTGTTGGGGATGGTATTGCTCGTGTTTACGGGTTAGACAATGCTCAATACGGAGAATTAGTAGAATTCTCAAACGGGTTAGAAGGAATGGTACAAAACCTTGAAGAAGACAATGTAGGTATTGTACTTTTCGGACCTTCAAAAGGTATTAAAGAAGGTGACACTGTAAAACGTACAAACAAAATTGCATCTATTAACGTAGGTGAAGGAATGTTAGGACGTGTTGTAGATATGTTAGGAAATCCTATCGATGGTAAAGGACCAATCGAAGGACAATTATATGAAATGCCTATCGAGCGTAAAGCTCCTGGGGTTATCTATCGTCAACCAGTAAACGAACCATTACAAACAGGTATCGTTTCTATTGACTCGATGATTCCAATTGGACGTGGACAACGTGAGTTAATCATTGGTGACCGTCAAACAGGTAAAACTTCTGTTGCTTTAGATGCAATCTTAAATCAAAAAGAATTTTACGATAGAGGTGAAACAGTTTTCTGTATCTATGTTGCAGTAGGACAAAAAGGTTCTACAGTAGCAGGTATCATGAAAACATTACAAGACCACGGTGCAGATAAATATACAGTAGTAGTTGCTGCTAATGCATCTGATCCAGCTCCAATGCAAGTATATGCTCCAATGGCAGGTGCTGCAATCGGAGAGTATTTCCGTGACTCTGGTCGTCCAGCGTTAATTGTTTATGATGATTTATCTAAACAAGCCGTTGCATACCGTGAGGTGTCTTTATTATTACGTCGCCCACCAGGACGTGAAGCATATCCTGGAGACGTTTTCTACTTACACTCTCGTTTATTAGAGCGTGCTGCAAAAGTAATCAAAGATGATGCAATTGCATCTCAAATGAATGATTTACCAGAATCTATGAAAGGTATCGTAAAAGGTGGTGGTTCTTTAACTGCTTTACCAATTATCGAAACTCAAGCTGGTGACGTTTCTGCATATATCCCAACAAACGTAATTTCGATTACAGATGGACAAATCTTCTTAGAGTCTGATTTATTCAACTCAGGTGTTCGTCCAGCGATCAACGTAGGTATCTCTGTATCTCGTGTTGGTGGTTCTGCACAAACAAAACCAATGAAAAAAGTATCTGGTACATTAAAATTAGACCAAGCACAATACCGTGAGTTAGAAGCTTTCGCGAAATTTGGTTCTGATTTAGATGCAGCTACAATGAACGTAATTGGTAAAGGTGAACGTAACGTTGAGTTATTAAAACAAGGTGTTAACGCTCCAATTCCAGTAGAAGAACAAGTAGCAGTTATTTATGCGGGTACTAACGGTATGTTGAAAAACGTTCCAGTTAACCAAGTGAAAGAGTGGCAAGCTGATTTTGTTGAGTTAATGCGCAACAAATATGCAGACACTTTAACATCTATCCGTTTAGGTAAATGGACTGATGAAATTATGGATGTATTGAAGAAAGTTATCACAGAAACTACTTCTAAATACTAATAAAATATAAATGAAACTTAGAGGTTTCCGAATCTCTAAGTTCCTTTTAATCCTTCATCTCAAATAGAATTATGCCAAATTTAAAAGATATACGTAACCGTATTACTTCTGTAGGTTCTACAATGCAGATTACAAGTGCTATGAAATTAGTTTCTGCTGCAAAACTAAAACGTGCTACAGATTCTATCGTACAGTTACGTCCTTATGCAGATAAATTACGTGAACTTTTACAAAATGTAAGTTCTACTTTAGAAGCTGAAGTAGGAGGTGCATTAACAGAAGAGCGCGAAGTTAATAAAGTACTTTTAGTCGTTATTAACTCAAATAGAGGTTTATGTGGAGGATACAACTCAAGCATCATCAAAAAAGTAAATGCGTTATTAGCTAGCGAATTAGTTGGTAAACACGTAGAGATTTTAGCAATTGGTAAAAAAGCTAATGATACTTTTAGTAAAACACAAACTATCTATAAAAATGCATCAAGCATTTGGGATAATTTAAATTTTGCAGATGTAGCTGAAATTGCAGACGATTTAGTAGAGAAATTTACTGCAGGTGACTTTGATCAAATCAGAATTATCTACAATCAATTTCAAAATGCAGCTGTTCAAATTGTACAAGACGAACAATTTTTACCAGTCGTTTTAGAGAAAACTGAAGAAGAAGCAAACAATTCAGCAGAGTTAGATTATATCTTCAACCCTTCGAAAGAAGAAATTTTAAGAGACTTAATCCCTCAAACGTTGAAAACGCAATTATTCAAAGCCGTATTAGATGCTAACGCTTCTGAGCACGGAGCACGTATGACTGCAATGCATAAAGCAACAGACAACGCAAGCGAGTTACAGAAAGGTTTGAAAATTCAATACAACAAAGCTCGTCAAGCTGCTATTACAAACGAGATCTTAGAGATCGTTGGTGGTGCAGAAGCATTGAATGCGTAAAAACAAAGACTTATCTTATTTTAAATAGAAAAGCAACTTCATCTCGAAGTTGCTTTTTTTATGATGTTTACTTTAGATTAAAAGTATTATTGAATATTTAATCTTTAACACATATTTCTAAGAGATACTTCTGCTTCCTTATCGCTTCACTCAGTATAACAATTTAGATAATTACTTATCTAATTAGAATTCCCTTTAGTTTAATCTTATTATAAGTTATAATGTAATTAAACATTTCCTCAAGACATTTCAATAAAAACGTCAAGTGATTTTATATAAAACCTAAGGAGGTTTTACTCAAAACGTCTCAACGTTTTATATTAAACAAAAAGTCCTAAGCAATGCTCAGGACTTTTCTATTATTACAATCTAAACTAAGTTTCTATTTATTTCATTTGAAATAATGGACGAGAAGACATAAACTCGTTTACACGATCTGCAACTCCATCAATGATTTCTTCGTTATCAATATTCATTAATACTTCGTCAATCAAGTCAGCAACAGTTTGCATATCTGCTTCAACCAACCCACGAGTTGTTACAGCTGCCGTACCCAAACGAATCCCCGATGTAACGAAAGGAGATTTATCATCGAAAGGAACCATGTTTTTGTTACAAGTGATTTCTGCTAAAACTAAAGCGTTTTCTGCTTGTTTTCCAGAAATACCTTTGTTACGTAAGTCGATCAACATACAGTGATTATCTGTACCTCCAGAAACAATGTCATAACCTTTTGCAACTAATGCCGCAGCCAAAGCCTTCGCATTCTTCACAACTTGTACAATATAGTCCATATAACCGTCAGATAACGCCTCTTCAAAAGCAACAGCTTTAGACGCGATTACATGCTCTAAAGGACCACCTTGTGTACCAGGGAACACTGCTCCGTTCAAGATTTGAGACATCATTTTCACTTCTCCTTTAGGAGTTTTTGCTCCCCAAGGGTTCTCAAAATCTTTCCCCATCATAATAACTCCACCACGAGGACCACGTAAAGTCTTATGAGTTGTCGTCGTTACAATATGACAATGAGGCATAGGATCGTTCAAGATTCCGCGGGCGATTAACCCAGCAGGATGCGAGATATCAGCTAATAACAAAGCACCAACTTCATCAGCTACCTCACGAAATTTAGCATAATCTATGTCTCTTGAATAAGCGGAAGCACCACAAATTATCATTTGAGGCTTCTCTTTACGAGCAGTTTCTGCCATAGCTTCGTAGTCAATTCTCCCCGTCTCTTTATCCACTCCATAGAAAGAAGTTTGGTAAGTTAACCCAGAAAAGTTAACAGGAGAACCGTGTGTTAAGTGACCTCCGTGCGATAAATCGAATCCTAAGATCTTGTCTCCAGGTTTCAAACACGCTAAGTAAACAGCTGCATTTGCCTGAGAACCTGAGTGAGGTTGCACGTTTGCGTACTCTGCATTAAACAACGCTTTCAAACGATCAATTGCAATAGTTTCCACTTCGTCCACAACTTCGCAACCACCATAGTAGCGCTTTCCAGGATAACCTTCTGCATATTTATTTGTTAAAACAGAACCCATCGCGCGCATTACGTTGTCCGAAACAAAGTTTTCTGATGCGATTAATTCAATTCCATTCAGTTGTCTTTCTTTTTCTTCTTCAATCAAATCGAAGATTACATCTTGTGCCATGTTTTGTTTGTATTAATTGTGTTTCAAATATAAGCTTTTATCATTAGAATTTCTAACTGATATATTCGCAATAACCTAAGAATTATCAAAACAATTTTTCTAATGATTTGGGCGTTCCCTTCGGGCGGGCTATCCGTTGCAATCTTTGCTTTGCTACTCCGCTATCGCTTCGTTCCACGCAAAGGATTTTCACTACTATCCCTAACGCATCTCGAGTTGTGAGTAATAAGTTCGAAGTTTTGAGTAATAATATTTATATTTTTTTCAGAATCATACCTTATTAATACTGAAAAACCAACTTAGTATTCAAACGAATTTCAAATGACCTTTCAATAAAAAGGCATAAAAAAATTGAAGAAATTCGAAGCTATAAAAAGATTTTGCCGATAGGTTTTTAAATCTTTTCGCGAAGAATGAATCATTTTCAGCCGATTTATTGAGGTGTTGATTTGTTTGTTTCGTTTTTTCATCAAGGAAAAATTGAAAGATGGTTTCTTAGATATTCAAAATTTCTAATTTCTAAACCAACCAACTATCAATTTCTCTCATTAAATTTACAGCATGAAAAACCCTACTTTTTGCATTGGTTTGATGTCTGGAACTTCGTTAGATGGTTTGGATATTTGCTATGTCCGATTTGACGATAACCAACTTTTCGAAATTTTACATGCCGAAACTATAGATTATTCATCCGATTGGCGAACAAAACTAACAGAAGCTTTTCAATATTCGGCTATGGATTTATGTCAATTGGATGTAGAGTTTGGTTATTTTCTTGGAGAACAAGTAAAAGAATTTATTCATAAAAATAAGATTAGAAAAGTAGATTTTGTTGCATCTCACGGGCAAACTATTTTTCATCAACCGCAGAAATCATTCACTTTGCAAATAGGAAATGGTTTAGCAATTGCGTCGCGTTGTCAACAAAAAGTGGTGTGCGATTTCAGAACACAAGACGTTATTTTAGGAGGACAAGGAGCGCCTTTGGTTCCGATTGGGGACGAATTATTATTTTCTAACTATGATGCATGTTTAAACCTTGGAGGTTTTTCTAACATTTCGATGAATAGAAATGGAAAACGAATTGCATTTGATATCTGCCCAATTAATATTGTCTTGAATCATTATGCAAAACAACTCGGTTTTGATTTTGATAAAAATGGAGAACGAGCAGAACAAGGACATATTAATATCGCATTAGTTGAAGAATTGAATCTTTTGAATTTTTATCATCAACCTTTCCCAAAATCATTAGGTTTTGAATGGGTTATGAATGAGTTTTTAACAATTGTTGATAAGTACGATATTTCTATCGAAGATAAGCTGAGAAGTTGTGTGGAGCATTTCGTAATTCAAATTAAAAATACCTTTGCTTTATATGATATCAACAACGTGTTGATAACTGGAGGAGGAGTTCGAAATACATTTTTTATCAATCGTTTAGGAGAATTATCAACTGTTGAAATCATTATTCCAACTGATAATTTAATCGATTTTAAAGAAGCCTTAATATTTGCATTCCTTGGTTATCGTCGTGTTTATAACGAAATAAATTGTTTGGCATCTGTAACAGGAGCGAGCAAAGACCATTCGTCTGGAATTATATATCACTTATAAAGTCTATCTAAATAATAGAGTTTAAAAAATATTTTATTTACATTTGTTCGATAACCAAGAATAAATGCGATATGAAATATTCGAAAAATAAAGATGTTATTTTACTTCATGGCTTATTTGGAAGCCTTAGTAATTGGGGAAATGTTATCAAGAATATTGAAATAAATTATAATGTTTATACGCCAACATTTCCTTTATTTTCTACACATTTCAAAAGAAATTCACTTCAAAATTTAGTTCAATTTCTAGAAAATTATATTCAATCTAATAAAATTGAAAATCCAATATTAATTGGAAATTCTTTGGGCGGTCATGTTGTATTGCTGTATGCGTTGGCACATCCAAATTTGGTTGATAAATTGATTTTAGCTGGAAGTTCAGGTTTGTATGAAAGCAATTTGCAGGCTTCTTTTGTGCGTGTGCGAGATTACGAGTATATCAAAAATAAGGTAGAAGAAGTTTTTGAAACAAAAAATGTTGTAACAAAAGAGTTGGTTGATGATGTTTTTTCGGCCGCTAATACGCCTACACAAGCTTTGACTATAATTTAAATTGCGCGAGATGCAAAGCGACAAAATTTGAAACATCTTTTACATAAAATAGATCAGCCAGTTTTATTGGTTTGGGGAAAACAAGATATTGTGACACCGCCAAATGTTGCTGAAGAGTTTTTTGCACATTTACCTAATGCAAAATTAGCTTATAGCGATGATTGTGGTCATGTGCCGATGATGGAACAGCCATTACTTTTTAATCAACATATCAACAATTTTTAAGTGCTTAAAAATGAATCATCCCGAGTATTTAGCTTTTGCTTTACCAGCTTTTTTTCTTTTTTATGGCTTGAATATGTAGTTGTTAAAAAGAAAAAATTAAAGAATATTTATAAGTATGAAAGTTCGGTTTCTAATATTTCAATAGGAATTGCAGAACGATTATTGAATCTTTTTATTACGGTAAGTTTTTACAATTTGTATGTTTGGATTTACGAAAATTATCGTCTTTTAGATATTTCAAATGCTTGGTGGATTTGGGTTGTGATGCTTTTAGCGACAGATTTTGTTTGGTATTGGTATCATCGTTTGGGACATGAAGTCAATATTTTTTGGGGAGCCCATATTGTGCATCATCAATCCGAAGAATTTAATTTTACGGTGGCGGTACGTATAACAACTTTGCAAGCAATTGTTCGCAATATTTTTTGGTGTATTTTGCCTTTTATTGGTTTTCATCCAAATTTAGTGATGACGATTTTGGTGGTTCATGGCGTGTATTCTTTTTTTACGCATACGCAGATTTTGGAGAAACAAAAATGGCTTGAATATATTTTTATAACACCTTCTCTTCATGGTGTTCATCATGCTTCTGACGAAAAATATTTGGACAAAAATTATGGAGATGTATTTGTTTTTTGGGACATATTATTTGGTACTTTTCAGAAAGAAGAAGAAAAACCAAGATATGGATTGACGCATCCTATCAATAGTTACAGTTTTTTGTGGCAACATTTTCATTATTATTTAGAGTTGTATGAAGCTGCTCGAAGAAAATCCTCCATTAAAGAAAAATTGACGATATATTTTGGTAGTCCAGCAGTGATGGATCAGGAAATAAGACCAATTATTGAAAAGAAATGGGTGTCTAAGAATAAAGGGAATAGTTATCATTTCAAATACAAAGGTTATATTAATTTACAATTGATTTTATCGTTTGTCGCGATGAGTATTCTAACATATTATTTTGATCAATTTGATAATTTAACCAAAGGTTTCTTCGTTATATTTGTCTTGATTACATTAATAAATATTGGTGCACAATTAGAACAAAAAAGATGGGTACCGTATTTAGAACATATTAGATTTTTAGTGTTTTGTAGTTTTTTTATCATTCAATCTCATAATTATTTCTTGCTGATTTTACCTTTCATATTCGTTTTTATCATCGAAAAGATGTTTAATTTTAGTAATTGGTATCAAAAAAGTATTTTAAAGATTATATAAATGATAATTTAGGTCTTATTGTTTCGTTTTGATTAGGCGGTTAAAAACGAGTTTATTATTTTTACCAAACTAAAAAAAATATAATGATAGTTTCTAAACTTTTTAACCAATTTTTTCATAGCCAGACTTCGGGCGGAATTTTATTGATTTTCTGTACTGCGTTTTCTTTATTATTAGCCAATTCACCAATTGCAGAATCTTATGATGCGATTTGGTTAACAGATATGTTTGGGCATTCTTTTGCACATTGGATTAATGATGGTTTGATGGCTATTTTCTTTTTCTTGATTGGTTTAGAATTAAAACGAGAAGTTTTTGTAGGTGAATTGTCGGATACTAAAAAAGCAATTTTACCTGTTTTTGCAGCTTTGGGAGGAATGTTAATTCCAGCATTTATTTTCTTTTTGACGAATAAAGGAACGGATACTATTCATGGTTTTGGAATTCCGATGGCGACAGATATTGCTTTTGCTGTTGCTATTATTACAATGTTAGGAAAAAGAGTTCCATTGTCTCTTAAAGTATTTTTAACAGCTTTAGCTGTGATTGACGATTTAGGAGCAATTATTGTGATTGCATTATTTTATCCAAACCCAGAATTACCTTTAGATTTTACACAATTCGGAATTGCAATTGCCATTTTGTTAGGTCTTTTCGCTTTAAATAAATTAAAAATAAAATCAATGATTCCTTATATCATTGGAGGGATTGCTGTTTGGTGGTTTATGTTGCATTCGGGTATTCACGCTACAATTGCGGGAGTTTTGGTTGCATTTACAATTCCATTTGATAAGGACGATTCTAAATCACTTTCAGCTAAAATGGAGCATGCTTTACATATTCCAGTAGCATTTATTATTCTACCATTATTTGCTTTGGCAAATACTGCAATTACGATAGATGGTGGAGGATTAGCACATTTTAGTATTCCTTTAGCTTCGGGTATTTTCTTAGGATTAGTTGTAGGAAAACCAGTCGGAATTACATTATTTACATGGATTGCGGTTAAATTAGGATTGTGTGAATTACCTACAGCAGTCAATTTCAAACGAGTTTTTGGTGTCGGAATTTTAGGAGGAATTGGATTTACAATGTCCATTTTCGTTTCGATGTTAGCGTTCAAAGACCCAAGCTATATAAATGAAGCAAAATTGATGATTTTAGTAGCTTCGTTAACAGCTGCTATTGTTGGATTTATTGTTTTGAAAATATTATTAACTACAAAACAAGATTATTCAGATTAAGAATAGTCAATTCATAAATAATAGAATCGAATTTTTCTTCGGAGAAATTCGATTTTTTTTTGAAGATGATTCCGTAACTTCGTGTAAAATTTTTGAATAAATGAGAACGTATCAAGAAACAATCGATTGGTTGTTTACAAATTTACCAATGTTTCAACGTGTTGGAGCATCAGCAATGAAAGCAGATTTAACAAATATTACAGCGTTATGCGAGTATTTGGGAAATCCTCAAACTAAGTTTAAAACGGTTCATATTGCAGGGACAAATGGTAAAGGAAGTACGTCTCATATGTTGGCCTCTATTTTTCAGGAAGCAGGTTATAAAACAGGTTTGACAACTTCTCCACATCTCAAAGATTTCCGTGAACGAATACGTGTAAATGGAGAAATGGCTGATGAAGAATTTGTGATTGATTTTGTGAATAAGCATGAGCAAAAAATAATTGATCAAAAAGCATCTTTTTTTGAAATTGCAATTGCGATGGCTTTCGAATATTTTGCACAACAGAAAGTTGATATCGCGATTATAGAAACTGGTTTGGGCGGACGATTAGATTCAACGAATATTATTTTACCAGAACTTTCTGTGATTACGAACATTGGTTTAGATCATACACAATTTTTGGGTGATACATTGGACAAAATTGCATTTGAAAAAGCTGGTATCATAAAACCAAATACAGCGGTTGTAATTGGTGAAACAACAGCAGAGACAAAAACAATTTTTGAACAAGTAGCGAAAGATAGAAATGCAAAAATCATTTTTGCTGAAGAAAAACATTTTCAAGATTTAGCTTCAGATTTGAAAGGGTCTTATCAAATCAAAAATAAACGTACCGTTTTAACCGCTATTGAACAATTGCAAAAACAAGGTTGGGCAGTCTCTCCTGAAAATATTACGAATGGCTTATTGAATGTTGTAAAGAATACAAATTTGCGCGGACGTTGGGATATTTTAGGACAACACCCATTAATTGTTGCTGATACTGCGCATAATCCACATGGTTTAGCAGAGGTTTCAAAACAAATAAATGAGCAAGCTTATAATCAATTGCATTTAGTTTTGGGATTTGTCAACGATAAAGATGTTTTGTCAATTCTTCAGTTTTTTCCAAAAAAGGCAACTTATTATTTTTGTCAACCAAATGTTCCACGTAAATATGATATTGATGAGCTGTATCAAATAATTCCAGAAGATATACAGGACAAACATTTTTTCGATTCTGTAGAAAAAGCATTACTTGCAGCCAAAAATAATGCTTCTGTGAATGATATGATTTATATAGGTGGTAGTACATTCGTTGTCGCTGAAGTGATTTGATTTTATTATTTTAATTGATTTGATATTTTTTTATTTAGAAAGGTAAAATACAGATGTAATAATTAGGATAAACTGATCCTGTTATAACTTGTTTATTCAAATCGATTTAATGATTCAGTTTTTTTTGAAAAAAATAGGTAAGCTGTTGTTTGTCAGCAAGTTGAATATCTAAAAAATGCATCTTTTAAAGAGAGAGAGCATAAATGATTGATTTATATAGTTTATATTTGTTCAATTCAATAAAAAAAAAATTATAATCAGAATATAGTGCTGTAGATAGTTTATATTTAAAAGTAGTTACTAAATGTCAAGGATGTACTTATGGAGATACACAATATTTTAAAATAAAAATTAAAAAATTGTAGTACAATTTCCAATCCTATGATACGTACTCGGTTATATAAATAATTTTTCAGAATAAGAATATAACAAGTAATAAGGTTATCCATTTTGGGTAGCCTTTCTTTTTTTTACTAATTTATTTCGCTTCGCGAAACCTTTCCCGAGTCCATAACCCAAAAGTAGCCGCTGCCCATTTGCTTGATTCAGCAAATCGTCACCGCCTAATCATTCCATGCAGTGAAAATATAAACCTCGCGCGCAATGAGCCACCATTTTTTTGTTCAACTCCAACCATCCAAAAAAAGTATTGTATACACTCTACTGCCTCTCTACTGCCACTATGTTGCCTTTATCCTGCCTTCATCCTGCCTTTAAGTAGCGAGTAAGCTTGAGGATGTAGCTGATTTTTCACGAAACTTAAATCAAAATTATGACTAAAAATATTAGTTCTATTTTTAAGTATCGTAGGGTATTTTACTTTCATTTCAATATTGACTGGAACTCAAGGTTGGAAAAATATGTTTGATAGTCTAAAAAATATAAAAGAAAATTCACTCGATTTTTATATGTTTTTATGGCCAATTATAATTTCAGAATACTCTTATTTGTTAATGTAAAACTTTATTTGAATTTAAAATCACATAAAAAAAATCCATAAACAATTCTAAATACGCAATTAATTAGCTTATTTAATTTACTCACTTTCAGTAAATAGCGTCTATTTTACTTTTTATTTGGTTTTTATAGAAAGTTGCGTATATTTGAGAGTTAGCCGTAATTTTACCAAAATCCCGTATGAAACAGAAATCTCAATATTTAGGCATATTCTTAGGTGTAATTTACGGACTGATAATTCGAATTTTAGGAGACAACGAAATTTTTGAAGATTATTACAATATTTACAGTATTAGTTTTCTTTGGGTAACTCCAATAGTTATTGGTTTATTTCCGATACTTTTCTCCTCAAATGAAATTTACAAATCAAAAGCTAAATTATTCTTCTATCCAATTATTACCATTATTCTATTTTTAATTGCAGCATTAATTACAAGAATTGAAGATTTAGTGTGTTTGTTAATTATTGGACTTCCTTTTTTACTGGTTGCTGGAGTAATTGGTCTTTTGCTTGGTGCTTTCGTCAAAGACAGAATAAAAGATAAAAAACTTTATTCAATTATTTTAATTCCACTATTGTTAAATCCAATTGAAAACTTAATTCCGAATAAAGAAGAAGTTTACAGCGTTTCATCTGAAATAATAATTAATAAAAATAAAGCCGAAATATTCCCTAATTTATTGTCAGTTCCAACAATATCTGATGATGAATACAAGAATGGATTTTATCAAAAAATTGGTATTCCACGACCTGTCAATTCAGAAATTTTGACAAACGAAAATCAAATGTACAGAATTGGACATTTTACAGATGACTTGAAACTTTATGAATATGTATCAGAAATTAAAGAAAATGAATTTGTCAATTTCAAAATAGATCTGTCCAAATCTCAATTAAGAGAAACACCAACCGATCAGCATTTACTTAAAAGTAATTATTTCAATTTTGAAAACATCAATTACTCACTTGAATATATTTCTGAAACAAAAACGAAGATAATTCTTAATTGCGACTATAAAATTGAATCGAAAATGAATTTTTATGCCAACTTTTGGGCGAAAAGTATCATTGGAGATTTTGAAAAACGACTGTTAGAATCGCTAAAAACAAAACTAGAAAAATAAAAAACTACGGCTAACAAGGGTAACTGTTGCACAACTCCAATTTTTATAAAAATTTAAAATATTTGACCTCGTTTAAGCCATTTTAAGTGAGGTTTGTTTTTAAAGAAATATGCTAAATTGTAATATTAGGTTTGCTTAAAAACGCATTTTTTAAGTCGTGAAGGAGTACTTTTGTAAAAAGCTGTATTTCCCTTGTTTTAGGGAAACAACTTGGGCTAAAACACTCGGGGTTTTGAAAATAAAGCGCAGGTATTTCTTCAAGTTGTAAGATAAACTTGACATCAAAACGTGTTTATTGGCTTGTGACATTCCTCTGCTGTTGATTCGTTTTAGGTTAAAAAAGTTAATCAACGTTCCTAAAACGGGTTCTACTGTAGCACTTCGACGCTTTACTAATCTGCGGTGATACGCTTTGTTTTTGGTGAGTTTTTCGTGCATTTTATCGTACAATGGTTTGTGAATACTTTCTTGACCTTGAGTGCCGTAATATTTTTGAGTGGATTTGTACAAAAAATGTAAATCTAATGCTTGATTTACACGGCGATAAAAGTTATCGGTTGAACTAACCGCTCTAAGCTTAGTTCGTAAAATAATTGTGGGGTAAATTCTTTTCGTCCTTGCATACAACAAGATCCGAATTTTTTTTTATTTTTGAGTTGTGCAACAAGCACAAGGGTTTGGCAAAATGCGGGGTTAAAGTGCTAAATTCAAAGTTCGTACTTCTATCTCCGCCAAAAACGAATAAAATTCGTTTTTGTTTTTTAAATTTAACTCACAAAAATTCGTTATGGCTCGCCTCGGTGCAAAATCGAAACTTTAGGCTTCGATTTCCCCGCCTTCGGCAATATGCGGCCCGTTACATGCAAGCGCATCCAAACTTTACGCATAAATCCCTAATCTTAAAATCATCGGTTATTTTTTGTAAATTGCAATCAATTATAGAGAAATTGAATTAATGAAAGTTTTGGAAAAAATATCACTTGATAAAATTAGAAATGATAGGAAAAATCCTATCATTAATTTTGACGTGAAAGATGCTGTGATAACTCATTATCTCCATAACAATAAAAACGGAGTGTCACAATTTTATAAAAGTGATGCTATTGAATATACAAATGAAATTCTAAAAAATTACGTTTCAGAAGATTATACAAATTACTTTTCCGAAAAGAATTTTCAATTAGAACTTTTCAATAACGAAAACGTACCATTCCAACCAGTTGAGAAACCAAAATTCAAATTTATTGATTTATTTGCTGGAATTGGTGGTTTCCGTTTGGCTTTACAAAATCTTGGCGGGAAATGTGTATTTACTAGCGAATGGGACAAACAAGCGCAAAAAACATATCGTGCCAATTTTGGAGAAACTCCGTTTGGTGATATTACAAAAGAAGAAACAAAACAATATATTCCAGACGGTTTTGATGTACTTTGTGCTGGTTTTCCTTGTCAAGCATTTTCAATCGCTGGAAAACGTGGAGGATTTGAAGATACAAGAGGAACATTATTTTTTGATGTTGCTGAAATCATCAAACGTAAACAACCAAAAGCATTCTTTTTAGAAAACGTGAAAGGTTTAAGAAGTCATGACAAAGGAAAAACTTTAGAAACGATTTTAAATGTTTTACGTAACGACTTAGGATATTTTGTTCCAGAACCTCAAATAGTAAACGCTAAAGATTTTGGAGTTCCACAAAATAGAGAACGTATTTATATTGTTGGTTTTCATCCAGATTTGTGCATTGATAATTTCAGCTATCCAAAACCAACAAATCAAAACTCAACTTTTGCAGACGTGAAGGAAGAAAATGTAGTTGAAACAAAATATTATCTTTCAACTCAATATCTTCAAACTCTTGTAAATCACAAAGCAAGACACGAAAATAAAGGAAACGGGTTTGGTTACGAAATTATAAAAGATAATCAAACAGCTAACGCTGTTGTTTGTGGCGGAATGGGACGTGAAAGAAATTTAGTTTTAGACCATAGAATTACTGATTTCACTCCAACAACCAAAATTAAAGGTGAGGTAAATCGAGAAGGAATCCGAAAAATGACTCCAAGAGAATGGGCAAGATTACAAGGTTTTCCAGATAATTACATTATTCCAGTTGCTGACGCATCTGCTTACAAGCAGTTCGGTAACTCCGTTGCCGTACCAGCTATTCAAGCAACTGCAAACGAAATTATTAAACTAATGCTGAAAACTAAATGATAACAGGAAATAAGGGTGAATGGAGCGAAGTTTATGCGCTTCTTAAAATTATTGCTGATAAACAATTATTTGCTGGAGATAGTGATTTAAATAAAATTGAATCATTAATATTTCCAATTATTAAAGTTTTAAGAGATGAGTCAAATGGAACTTTCGTGTTTTCATATGAAAACGATATTGTTTTAATTAAAAATGGAGAAGAGGAATTTAGAATCTCAATCTCTAATTTTCAAGAAAATGCAAGTTTACTTTTACAAAAGTTAAAAGAAAAAACAAATGCTACTTTTTCAATTCCTCAAATTGAAACATTTATTAATTCATATCAAAGTCAATCAATTAAAGCTAAATCTTCAGTTAAAAGCGATATTAAAATTGTTATTCACGACCAAAGAACTGGAACGAATCCCGAATTAGGATTTAGTATAAAATCACAATTAGGTGGAGCTTCTACTTTACTAAATGCTGGAAAAACTACTAATTTCATTTACGAAATTGAAAACATAAACTTATCTGAAGAACAAATCAATTTGATAAATTCAATTGATACAAGAAGTAAAATAAAAGATAGAATTGAAGAAATTTATTCGTTAGGTGGTTCTTTAAATTTTATTAAAACGGAAAGTTCTATTTTTGGAAATAATTTAATTCTGGTTGATTCTGCATTACCCAAAATCGTTTCGGAAACACTTAAAAAATTCTTTACTTCAAGTTTATCAAAAACTATCGAATTAATAAATTCAGTTTCTGAAACAAATCCTTTAAACTTTAATTTGGAGAATAATCATCCTTTTTACACGTATAAATTCAAGCGATTTATAACAGATATTGCACTTGGAATGATGCCGTCAAAAGTCTGGACTGGACAACTTGATGCAACTGGTGGATATTTAGTCGTAAAAGAAGATGGAGAAGTTTTGTGTTATCACATTTACAACCGAAACGAATTTGAGGATTATCTTTATTCAAATACAAAATTTGAAACTGCAAGTAGTTCAAGACACGATTTCGGAAGTATTTATAAAGAAAATGATAAACTTTATTTCAAACTGAACTTACAAATTAGATTTCTATAAAAGCGCCAGCATGTAACAAGGGTAACTGTTGTACAACTCCAATTTTTATTTCAGTTAGACAAAAAAAATAAAGAATTGAGCTACATTGGAACGATGAATAAAAACTACCACTAACAACTAATCTTCCTTCTTGCCAGAAGGGGAGAAGGTAAAAACCTGTTGAGGAACCTGTAATTAGAACTATCATATATTATATAGCTAAAGTTTAGCTCGACTTTATTAATGAATATCGGAACTTTTCCCGAGTCGTTAACCACAAAGTAGACATTTTACTTTTATTTATAAGTAATAAAAACAAAACATCTAATCATTTTGTGTAGTAAAAACGATGTTTTCGGGTCTAAAATCTACTATCTAGTTTCTCAAATCTAAAATTCTCAAAAAATATTTCCCGTCATAACAGTTAGTTAGGGATATAAAGTAAAATAAATGTAAAATGTGTTTGGAAGTTCGGAAAAATGGGTTGTATATTTGCAATCCCAATACGAAAGACGAGTAGTATTGTAGTTGACATAAAGTAAAACAAGCGACAAAATTTTTAAAAATAAATTTTGTTGAATTAGAAATAAGTTTTACCTTTGCGACCGCAAATAACGAGAGTGATTTTGCTGCGAAGTAAATTGACTTATTGAAATAAAAACTTTAAATTTTTTAAAATAAAATTTTGTTAGTTAAAAAAATAAGTATTACCTTTGCAACCGCAAATACCGAGAGGATTTGCTAAATGAGAAGTTCATTTGAAATTATAAAATATACAGAAGAAAAAATAGCCGAATAAAACGAAGTCAATCCTTTAATAATGGAGCTATAGGAAATTCGAAGTTGTAAAAACATAGGTAGCAATACCAAAAGAAAAATTACAATGGAGAGTTTGATCCTGGCTCAGGATGAACGCTAGCGGGAGGCTTAACACATGCAAGCCGAGGGGTATAGTTCTTTCGGGAGCTAGAGACCGGCGCACGGGTGCGTAACGCGTATGCAACTTGCCCTACTGAAAAGGATAGCCCTTCGAAAGGAGGATTAATACTTTATAA